>DASXDC010000204.1:0-3386 GCA_036490855.1 Chthoniobacterales bacterium | reverse complement strand
ACTTGATCGCGCGCATCCGGCGCTACAACCGCACCGCGGAGATCATCGAGTGCGCGCACCAGCCACTCTATCTGCAGGACGTCTATAACGGGGAGCAGTTGCCCCTCGATCGCCTCGCCGGCACCTACATCGGGTCGCTTTGCGGCATCGCCGCGCCGGAAAGCTTTGAGGAGGGTCTGCGCAAACTTGGGGCCAGAATCGAGCTGACGAAGCGCTTCGCCGACCACCACCGTTACAGCGAAAGTGAGCTGCAAAGTTTCATCAACCGCTGCATCCGGCGCGACGTCGACATGATCGTGACGACGGAAAAGGACGCGGTCCGTTTCCCGCGCCTAACGAAGCCGGAAGTCTCGATCTACTTTCTCCGGGTAGAAATTCTCATCCTGAGCGGCCACGAAACCTGGGAACACTGCGTGGCGCGGATCTGCCAGCCACAACCGATGCTCTCGCCCGAGCGATTCTTCTCCTGATAGATTATTGGCCTAACGAATTTCGTGCTGAGAAATGATCGCGCTCGGAAAGACCAAACGCCGGTCCCGTCCGATAAGTAACTGAAGCATGAACAAGAAAGCGCATCTGACGGTGGCCGGTCGTGAGTTGGCAGTCTCGAACCTTGACAAGGTGCTTTACCCCGAAGCGGGATTCACCAAGGGCGAGATGATCCATTACTACATCCAGATCGCCCCCGTCCTCCTGCCGCATCTGAAGGATCGGCCCCTAACGATGAAGCGCTATCCGGATGGCGTGGGCGGCGAGTTTTTCTACGAGAAAAATTGCCCGGCGCATCGGCCCGACTGGGTAAGAACGGCGAAGGTCTGGAGCGAAGGGAATCAGCGCGAAATGCATTACTGCCTCGCGCAGGACCTGCCGACGCTCGTCTGGGCGGCGAATCTGGCCGATATCGAGCTGCACACTTCGCTCTCGCGCAAGAAGGACGTGGCGCGTCCGACGATGATGGTTTTCGATCTCGATCCCGGCGCGCCGGCCGACATTGTGCAGTGTTGTGAAGTCGGGTTGTGGCTGCGCGAGGTTCTGGAGGGGATGAAATTAAAAAGCTGGGCCAAAACTTCCGGCTCGAAAGGACTGCAGGTTTACGTGCCGCTCAATACGGCGGTCACTTACGACCAAACGAAGGAGCTGTCGCACGCTCTGGCGGAATTTCTCGAGCGCGAGCATCCGAGACTGGTCGTTTCGAAAATGGCGAAGGCCCTGCGCAAAGGAAAAATCTTCGTCGACTGGAGCCAGAACGATGAGCACAAGACCACTGTCTCCGTCTATTCGCTGCGCGCGAAAGACGAACCGACTGCCTCCACGCCGGTGAACTGGGAAGAAGTGAAGGAAACTGCGCGAAAAAAGAAAGCGAAGCAGCTCGTCTTCCGTTGCGAACAAACGCTTCAGCGAGTGGAAAAAATGGGGGATCTCTTCGCCGAAGTGGAAACGCTCAAGCAAAAGCTGCCGAAGAAGTGGGAGCTCTAGGACTCGTTAGGCGCCGAGCCCGATCGCCCGGGCGTTGATCGCGCGCCGGTTTAACAAGCCCGCCTGTGTTATCTTGACCGATGCAAACTGACTCCTCCGTTCCGCTCGTGATCGGCGCCGGTCCTGTCGGCCTAACAATGGCTAACGAACTCGCGCGCCACGGCGTCCGCTCCCGGATTATCGAGCGCGCACCGGAGCGCTCGCAGACTTCCAAGGCGCTTGGGGTTTTCCCTCGCACTCTTGAAATCTTCGAGACGATGGGCCTGGCCGATCGGTTTCTCGCCGTGGGTCATCGAATTCATGGTCTGTCGATGCACCACGGGGCGGAGCAGATTGCGCAGATCGATTTCACCTCGGTGGCGAGTCCGTTTCCTTTCGCGCTCGGCGTCCCGCAATCGGAAACAGAACGGCTCCTGATCGAGCGACTGGCCGAATTCGATATTGAAGTCGAACGAAGCCTCGAGCTGACAGGCCTGACGCAAACCCCTGAAGCCGTGCGCGCGACTTTGCGCCGCGCGGATGGAACGGAAGAAACGGTCGAAACGCCATGGCTGATCGGCTGCGACGGCGCGCATAGCACGACCCGGCATGCGCTCGGAATGGAATTCGAAGGCGCGCCCTACGACGAAAGTTTTATTCTCGCCGACGTGCAGTTGGCGGCGACGCTGACGCGCGATCGCCTGCATCTCTTCCTGAGCGACGAGGGCATTCTCGGCCTCATTCCGTTTGCCGAAAACCGCTGGCGAATCGTGGCGAATATTCCGCCGGAATCGCGCGATCAAAATCTGCCGGACCCGGTCCTGCCGGAAGTGCAGGAAATTCTCGACCGCCGGGCGACGCCCGTCAGCGTGCGGGCGAGCGACCCGGTCTGGCTGGCGCGCTTTCACATTTCACATCGCAAGGTGCGACAGTTTCGCGACCGGCGCGCTTTCCTGGCGGGCGATGCGGCGCACATCCACAGTCCGGCGGGCGGGCAGGGGATGAACACCGGGATTCAGGATGCCTTCAATCTTGCCTGGAAGCTGGCGCTTGTCGTTAGGGGAGTACCGCCGGCGCAGCTCCTCGCGAGCTACCATGCCGAGCGCGACCCGGTCGCGAGCGGCGTTCTGAATCTGACCGATCGGCTCACTCGGATGGCGACGGTGCGCAATTCCATCGCGCAAAATGTGCGCGATTTTCTCCTCCCGATGGTGAGCGGGATCGACTTCGTGACCGATAAGATTGCCGACCGTCTGACGGAATTGAGCGTGAACTATCGCCACAGTTCGATCGTCGAAGGCCATGGCGCGGGAGGCCCCAAAGCCGGCGACCGGGCGCCCGACGCCGAGCTGCGCAATGAACGAAATGAGGCGCGGCGCCTCTTCGAGCTTTTCCAAACGCCGCGACACATCCTGCTTCTTTTTCTCGGCGCGACCGGCGACGGACAAATCGGGCCGGTCCCGCGGGATCTGATCGATAGCTATCGCATCGCGCGAGGACGAGGTGATCTGTCTGCGGACCTGCGCGATCTCGCCGGTTTGGCGCACGCCGCCTACGGATTACTGGAGGGCGGCGTCCTGCTCGTTAGGCCGGACGGATACATCGCTTATCGGAGCGACACTTTCGATCCGATCAGGCTGCAGAACTATCTCGGGCGCGTGTTCGGCGCGATGCCCGCGAGCTGAGCGCCGCCGGGGAAAAACCATCCGCGCCTAACCGCGCAAAATATAATGGCCGTGGATCCAGACACGGCGGCCATGCCGGCGCGCCCAATGCCCGCGCACCCAGACGTAACGCTGTCCGCGTTGGATGTAATATGGGCCGCGGGTGTAGTAAGGACGGTCTCCGATCTCCACGGAATAATTGGCAGTTGCGACCGGCTGCGGACCGGGGCCGTAAGCGACCGGAGCGCATGCGCCGAGACAGAGCAC
>DASXDC010000203.1:0-9652 GCA_036490855.1 Chthoniobacterales bacterium | reverse complement strand
GCGGCCGACATGAGATCGGCTTCGCCGAGGTAAAAGTATTTGTCCCGGTAAAGCGTCTCGAACCAGAAGCGGTAAGTGGTGGCGAACTGCTGATTGTAATAGCGCAGCTTTTCTCCAACCTCTTCTCCGCCTAACGACCTCACGATCAGGTCGCTCACGACCGAAGTCGTATAGGCGCAAAGGTCGAGCCCGGGGCTGTAGAGTGGATCGATGAAGCTGGCGGCGTCGCCCGCGATCGCCCAGCCTTCGCCGCAGACCTGCGCGCTGTAATAAGGCAGGGCGGAATAGGCGCGAGCATCGTGCTCGACCACCTTCGCCTCGTGGAAAATCTCCCGGCCGACCGGGTGCGTCAGGATATGTTCGTGCAGCCGCTCGCCCAGATTCGCGCCCTGCGGGAGGGCGAAGAGCCGGCGATCGTAGACTAATCCGGCACTGAAATCGCCGCCCTTGAGCGGAATGATCCAGCACCACCAACCCTGGCCCATGAGATGGTTCGTCGCCCAGGTGCGCCCGGTGCGCGCGGCCGCGGCGTAGTCTGGAAATTTCTCCCGCCATTCGTAGCTGTCCCAATCCTTCAGCCCGGTGAAACGCGCCCAGACGGCGTTAATCGGATGGTCGGTATTCTGGCGGAAATGCCCGAGCTTGCGGGCGAGAAAAGCCGCGCGGCCGGAGGCGTCGACGACCCACCGGCAATTCACCTCGCGCTCTACGCCATCGAGATTCACCCCTAACGACTGCCCGGCTGCGCCCTCCAGTTGGCAGCGCGTGACCCTCGCCGGCTTCCAGACTTCGCAGCCGGCGGCCCGGGCCAGTTCGAGGAGATGGGCGTCGAGTTTTGCACGATCGACTTGGAAGGTGGGGAGCCGCGCCTGATAGCGGGCGCCGACCTCGACGCACTCATCGAAGGGCTGGTCGGGCCGGTTTGCGAACCAGAGCCGGAGGCCCTGTTTCACCAGCTGCTCGTGCCCGAGGTAACTCGTTAGGCCGAGAATTTTCGTCAGGAAACAACTGCTCACTTCAGTCGTCGATTCGCCCACTTTGCGATCGAACTCGGTCGCCTTCTCAATGATCAGGATGCGGGTGGCGGGCCGCTGCCGTTTGATGAGGAGCGCAGTAGCCGCGCCGGAAAATGCGCCGCCCACAATTGCGACCTCGAATTCGGGAGCCGTCATTTGCAGGAGGATGATGGACTGCCGGCCCCCTAAACGCAATGATCCCGGAGGCGATGATTCTCACCAACGGCCGGCTGATTTTTCCCGATCGAATCGCGGACGGAATTTCCCTCCGCGTGGCGGAAGGGAAGATCGTGGAATTGCGTCCCGGGATTCCCTGCGCCGCAGAGGAAGTGTTCGATCTGGCGGATGATTTTCTCGCGCCCGGATTCATCGATCTCCATGTGCACGGCGCGGTTGGGCGCGACACCATGGAAGGAAGCGAGGAGGCGTTTCGCACCATCTGCGACTATCACACTGGCGGCGGAACGACGTCGCTTCTCCTCACCACCGTGACCGCACCGCTCCTCGAGATTGTGGGGGTCGTTAGGCAAATCGAGTCCGCACGCCGACGGATTCCGCAGCTGGCCGGCGCCCATGTGGAAGGGCCCTTTATCTCGAGGCAAAAACATGGTGCGCAGCGGGTGGAGTTCATTCTCGAACCGACGGAGGAATTCGTTAGGCCGTTGCTCGAACTGAGAGCGATCGCCCGCTTCACCCTCGCGCCTGAAGTGCCGGGCGCGCTCGACCTGATCGCTCGCCTAACGAACGCTGGAATCGCGGCCAGCGGCGGGCACAGCGACGCCTGGGAAGAGGAGGCGCAGGCCGCCTACGCCCGCGGAATGCGGCAAGTCACCCACACCTTCAACTGCATGTCGTCCCTCCGCCGCCGGGAGGGCGTGCGGGTCCCCGGCCTGCTCGAGGTCGCGCTGAGTGAGCCGGAGATTTTTTGCGAGCTGATCGCCGATGGCCACCACGTCGGAAGGACGCTAATGCGGATGCTTTACCGGGTGAAAGGCGCCGGGGGAATCTGCCTCGTAACAGATGCGACGGCGGGAGCAGGTTTGCCTAACGAGAGCCGGTTTGATCTCGGCGGAGCGGAGTGCGTGGTGCGCGACGGCGCCTGCAGGATGGCGGATGGTTCGGCCCTCGCCGGAAGTGCGGCGCGCATGATCGATCTCGTGAGGCAGATGGTGCGGGAAGTGGGGGCATCGGTCGGGGAAGCGGTCCGGATGGCGACCGAAACGCCGGCGCGCGCGATGGGTTGGAAGGACAAGGGACGATTAGCGGAAGGGATGGACGCCGATCTCGTTGTGCTCTCGCCGGAGTTGCAGGTAAGGCGAGTTTTTATTCGCGGGTCGCCTCGCTCGCCCTAACGTTTTTCCTCTCGCTCAAACGGAGGGTGTCGGACGGCTTTCGCCGCTACAACTGCGAGCGAAACGGGAGCATCAGCTCTTCGGTGCAGCGTTCCCAGAGCGAGCGGTTGTGGAATTGCCGAAGGGTGTATTCGGTCGAGTGGCTGAGGTCACTCTGGAACATCGCTTCCATCCGGCTGCCGAATCCGCGGTCGTAAATTGCGAGGTCCAGCTCCTCGTTAATCTCCGAGGAGCGCGGATCGAGATTCGACGAGCCGATGAGCGAGAAGAGGCCGTCGATCACCATCGCCTTGGTGTGAATCATGGTCGGCTGATACTCGAAAATTTTCACGCCGCCTTCCAGCATCCGGCCGTAGGCGGCGCGGCCTGCGCTTTTCGTTAGGGGCTGATCGTTATGCTGGCCCGGCACGATCAGGCGCACATCGACGTGACGTTGCACCGCTTTCACGAGCAGATCGACCTGGTCGTCGGTCGGGGTGCAGTAAGCGTTCGTAATCCAGATCCGTCTCTCGGCCGCGGCGAAAGCGATCGCCTGGGTCAGCGGGACCGGGGCCATGGAGAAGGAATGGGACGCGATCGATTGCCCTTTGATCCCGCCGGCCGGTGCGAGCGCGGGGAATTGATCTGCCCCGCTCAAGGTCTCGCCGTAGGTCTTGATCCAGTGTTCCTCAAAAGCGTCCTGCAATTCGCTGACGAGCGGACCTTCCACCCGCGTCTGCACGTCGTGCCAATGCTTCGCGTCCTGCGCATGGCCCGACCATTGTTCGGCGAAACCGACACCGCCGGTGAAGCCGACTCTGCCATCGACGACGAGGACGCGGCGGTGCGAGCGGCGATTGGTGCGATCGATCCGCCAGGAGAGAAGTGGATGGTAGTAGGCAAACTTGCAGCCCGCTTCCTTCATCATTTTCACGTCGGAATTATTCAGGTTCCAGCCGGAGCCGACGCCATCGAGCAGGACGCGCACTTCGAGACCGGCGCGGGCGCGCTCGATCAGTGCATCGCGAAAAGCCCAACCGACCTTGTCTGAGTAAACAATGTAGGCTTCGAAGTTGATCGTCTTCTGCGCGCCGTGGATGGCGGCGAGCATGGCCGCGAAAATTTCGTCGCCATTCTGCAGGAGATCGATTTTGTTCCCGCCTAACGGCACCGGATCGGAGAGCGCGAGAGCGGAGCCGAAAAATTCCGGGTCGCTCACGCTGAAAGTATGTTCGACCCGATACTGGATGACGTGCCGGCGGATGAAAAAGATGCAGAAGACTGCGACGAGGCCGAGCAACGCGAGCGCGATGGCGATCCACTCCATGATCTCGAGCTCCCAATAGCCGAGCTTTTTTTTCCTGCGGGTCCGCGCCACGAGCGGATAGTAGTGGCGGCCGCAGCGCCTGCAAAGATTTCCTCCGCGAGCAAGCGTCGGGGAGGTGCGCGCCATTTGCGCCTGAAAGAAGGAAGGGTTTTCTTGTCCTCCGCTGCCGCGCGACCGGTCGCGTTCTTTACACGATGGCGACACGTCCTTCCAATTTCGTCCCCGGCAACATTGTGCCGATGCCGCCGCCTAACGAAAAGCCGGCGCAGCACGACTTTTCCGACCCGGAGAATTTCATCAACCGCGAGCTGAGCTGGCTCGAGTTCAACCGCCGCGTCCTCGAGGAAGCGCAGGACCCCGACCAGCCCCTCCTCGAACGAGTCAAATTCCTCGGGATCGTGAGCTCGAACCTCGACGAATTTTTCGAGATCCGCGTCGCCGGCATCAAGCAACAGATCGCGAGCGAGACGAGCGATGTCGGCCCCGACGGGATGAGCCCGACCGCGATCTTCGAAGCAATCGAGCGCGTGGTGCACGAGATGGTGGCAGAGCAGTACGCGCTCTGGAACGAGAAGATTGAGCCGCTCCTTCGCGAGAATCAGATTTACCTCCACCACATCGCGGACCTGAGCGCGAAGCGCGCGGCCTGGGCGCGGCGTTATTTCCAACAGGAAGTCTTCCCCATGCTCACCCCGCTGGCGGTCGATGCGAGCCATCCGTTTCCGCAACTCCTGAACAAGAGCCACAATCTGCTCGTTAGGGCGCGGGCCCGGAAAGGGGGCGAACCGATGCACGCCATCGTCCAGGTGCCGCGCGCGGTCTCGCGTCTGATCCACATGCTGCGGGGCGAAAAGGGCGACGAGAGCTGGAACTACATCTACCTCGCCTCGCTCATCAAACAGCACGTGGCCGATCTTTTTCCCGGCCTGATCCTCGATGGCGTGCACGCTTTTCGCGTGACGCGGAACAGCGATCTCTACGTCGACGAGGAAGAAGCGGAAAACCTCCTCCGCAGCATTGAGCAGGAGCTGCGGCGCTCGAGTCGCGGCAACGCCGTTCGACTCGAAGTGGAGTCCGATTGCCCGGAAGACTTCTCCGATCTGCTCCTCGATTTTTTCCAACTGGACAAAGCGGATCTTTATAAACTCGACGGTCCGCTCTCCATGACGCACCTCGCGCCGCTGGTCGCGAACGATGCCTTCGCGAAGCTGAAGGATCGCGTTTTCCAGCCGGCGCGCGACCCGGCGCTGCCGCCGCATGCCGATATTTTCGAAGCGATGCGGAAGCAGGACGTTCTCCTCCATCATCCCTACGAGAGCTACGATCCGGTGGTCGAGCTGGTGGAAAGCGCGGCGCGGGATCCGCTCGTCCTCGCGATCAAGATCACGCTCTATCGCACGAGTGGCGATTCGCCGATCGTCGAGGCGCTGATCGAGGCCGCGAACAGCGGCAAGCAGGTGACTGCGCTGCTCGAATTGCGGGCGCGCTTCGACGAGGCGAACAATATTCAATGGGCGCGCCGGCTGGAGGAGTCGGGCGCGCATGTCGTCTACGGCGTGGTCGGACTCAAGACGCATTGCAAAGTCTTGTTAGTCGTTAGGCGCGATCCCGACCGGCTTCGCCAGTACGTCCATCTCGGGACGGGAAACTACCATCCGCGAACCGCGCGGATTTACACCGACTTCAGCCTTTTCACGACCGCGCCCGACTTGACCGAGGAAGTAGCAATCGTCTTTAATACCCTGACCGGACTGGCCGGTTATCCGGGCTTGAAAAGGCTGCTCGTGGCGCCGTTCGATCTCCATCAGCGGATCATCGCGATGATCGAGCGCGAGCGCGATCACGCGGCCGCGGGCGAGCCTTCGCGGATCGTGGCCAAGCTCAATTCATTAGTCGATCAGGAGATCATCAAGAAGCTTTACGAAGCTTCCAGTGCCGGGGTGAAGATCGATCTGATCGTGCGGGGAATTTGCTCGCTGCGGCCGAAGATTGCGGGCCTGAGTGAAAATATTCGCGTCATCAGCATCGTGGGACGTTTTCTCGAGCACAGCCGGATTTATTATTTCGGCAACAATGGCGCGGCCGATCTCTTCCTCGCCAGCGCCGACTGGATGCCGCGCAATTTTTATCGCCGGGTCGAGATTGCCTTTCCGATTGAAGCTCCGGCGTTGCGCGAAGAAATCATCCACGAAGTGTTGCCGCGCTTCCTGACCGATTACGGGAAGGCGCGCGAGCTTCAGCCCGACGGCAGCTACGTGCGCCTGAAGCCGGAGGAAGGCGCGCCGCGCTCGCAGGCGCAGCTCCAGTTTCGGGAACATTCGCGGCGGCAGGCGAAAAAGCTGGCCGAGAAACAGCGCGTCGCCAAGATGCGCTTGTCGCCGATCAAAAAATTGCCTAACGACCGGAGATGAAAAAGATTCTCGTCATCGACGTCGGCGGCTCGAACGTCAAGATGATGATCGCGCCGGAGGAGAAACGGCGGAAGTTTCCCTCTGGTCCGAAACTGAGCCCGGGGGAAGCGATCAATGGGATCAGGGAGATGACGGAGGGCTGGAGTTTCGACGCGATCGCGATCGGTTTCCCGGCGCCGGTGCGCGAGGGAAAAATCACGATCGATCCGAAGCATCTCGGGAAAGGCTGGGCCGGATTTGATTTTGCCAAGGCGCTCGGCAAGCCCGTCCGGATCATCAATGACGCCGCGCTCCAGGCGCTCGGAAGCTATCGTGGGAGCGGGCGGATGCTGTTTCTCGGGTTCGGCACCGGCTTGGGCTCGGCGCTGGTTTGGAAGGATCATGTCCTGCCGCTCGAGTTTGGCGATTTGCCGTTTGGCGATGGGATCATCGAAGACTGGCTCGGCGACAAAGGTCTCAAGCGGCTCGGGAAAAAGGAATGGCAACGCGAAACGATGTCGGCCCTCCGGCAACTCAAGCTGGCGGTGATCGCCGATTACGTCGTGCTCGGCGGCGGGAATGCAAAGACAATCGAGAAGCTGCCGGAGGGAGTCGAGCTTGGGCACAATCGCAATGTTTATCCCGGCGGAGTCCGGCTTTGGGAAACCGACCCGGAGACGAAACGTCCGCGCTGGCGAATCATGTAACTCGTTAGGCAATTGCCATCAGATGCTGGAATATCAAAATCTCCTTCGCCTCGTCCTCGAGCAGGGCCGGGCGAGGGGTGACCGCACCGGCACCGGGACGCTTTCGGTCTTCGGCGCGCAGGCGCGGTTCGATCTGCGCCAGGGTTTTCCCCTTCTCACGACAAAGAAGCTCCATCTCAAATCGATCATTCATGAGCTGCTTTGGTTTTTGCGCGGCGAAACCAACATCCGTTCGCTGCAACAGGCGGGTGTCACGATCTGGAACGAATGGGCCGACGAACAGGGCAACCTCGGTCGGGTTTACGGCGCGCAATGGCGCGACTGGCGCGGGCCTAACGACGAACATGTCGACCAGATCGATCGCGTGATCGAGCAGATCAAAACGAATCCCGATAGCCGGCGCCTGATCGTGACCGCCTGGAACCCGGCTGAAGTCGACACGATGGCCTTGCCGCCCTGCCACGCCCTTTTTCAATTCCACGTCCAAGATGACGCGCTCAGTTGCCAGCTTTACCAGCGGAGCGCCGATCTGTTTCTCGGCGTGCCCTTCAACATCGCGAGCTACGCCCTCCTCACGATGATGGTCGCGCAGATCGCTGGCCTGACGAGTGGAGAATTCATCCACACCTTTGGCGATCTCCATCTCTACCGGAACCATCTCGAGCAGGCCAAGGAGCAGCTCGCCCGCACGCCGCGGCCGGTTCCACGGATGGAATTGAATCCGGCGGTGAAAAACATTCACGGTTTCCGCTACGAAGATTTCGCCCTCGTCGGCTACAATCCGTATCCCGCGATCAAGGCGCCGATCGCGGTTTGAACCCCCGGGGCATTGGGCACAAAGGCTCCTCCCACGTTGCGTCGACTAATCGGGACTAGGTTGCACCGTAATTTCGTGCACTCCGTTCGGCTCTGGCTAACATACCGACCGATGAATTTCGCCGAACTAAAGCGCCTTTACGATCAGCCGTTCTTCGATCTCATCTCGCAGAGCCGCACCGCGCACCTCGCGCATTGGCGCGGCGAGCAGGTCCAGCGCTGCAGTTTGCTCTCGATCAAGACCGGTGGTTGCAGTGAGGACTGCGCCTACTGCGCGCAGAGCGCCCATTATTCCACCGGCTTGGAGCGCGAGGAATTGATGCCGGTCGACGAAATCATGCGCGCGGCGCAACGGGCCCGGACGCAGGGCGCGACCCGCTTCTGCATGGGCGCGGCCTGGCGTGGAGTGCGCGACGGGACGGCGAAATTCGAGCAGGTGCTGGAGACAGTGCGGGAAGTGAGCCAGCTCGGGATGGAAGTCTGCGTCACCCTCGGCGAGATCGGGCCTGACGAGGCGCGCAGGCTGCGGGTGGCCGGCGTGACCGCTTACAACCACAACATCGATACCTCGCCGGAATTTTATCCCAAGATCGTCAGCACCCATGCCTTCAACGATCGCCTGAGGACGATCGCCGCCGTCCAGGAAAGCGGGATGGCGGTCTGCTGCGGCGGAATTGTCGGAATGGGCGAAACGTCGCACGACCGCCTCCGCATGCTCGAGGTGCTGAGTAATTTTAATCCCCAACCGGAGAGCGTGCCGATCAATTGCCTGATGGCGATGCCCGGCACGCCGCTGGCCGACCAGCCGCCGATCGAAATTTTCGATCTCGTCAGGCTGATCGCGGTCACGCGCCTTGCCATCCCGGAAGCGCGGGTCCGTCTCGCGGCCGGCCGGACCCGACTTTCGCGGGAAGGCCAGGCACTCTGCTTCTTCGCCGGGGCCAATTCCATCTTCTATGGCGACAAGCTGCTCACGGCGCGTAACCCCACAGCGGACGCCGATGTCGCGCTTCTGCGCCAGCTCGGTCTGGAGATCGAAGCGAGCGAAGAGCCGGCGGAAATTTCAGATTGACGCGCTCGACAGCGGGCCACTAATCTCGCCGCCGATGAAAGCCATTCTTGGTGCGCTCCTTTGTTACGTCCTCTTCGCCTCCGAATGTTTTGCGTTAAAGGGCGGACCATTCGATGGCGGCGGCGGTGGAACGCAGGTCGCGACCACCGGCACCTTTGCCGGGGTTCTCGTTCCCGATCCGAACTTCTCGCGGTTCGATAATTCCATCGGGCTTTTCACAATTATCTTCCCGAAGACAGGTCTCAGCACCGGGTCGCTCATCATTTTCCAGACGGGCCAGACCTACACCGGCACCATCCAAGGCATCATCGACCCGAAAGGGAGCGCGATTTCCGCCCTCCTCTACGCCACCTTTCCCTACACCAGAACGATCCAGACGAGCACCGACGATAACGGCAACCCAGTCTTCACCACCCAAACCGTAATCGCCGTCGCTTCGGGTGAATTGAGCGGCAAAGTGACCCCCGCCGCCCGCATCACCGGGACGGCGGACGTGCAATTTTCCCTCACCGTCAACAACGTCGACAGCGAAGTCGTCTACGACGTCTTTGGCTTTAAGCAGGCCTAGCCCGAAGCCGCGGTGAAAAAGAGCGGCTGGGGAAGCCGGCGTCACGGCGCCTTCACGCTGCTCGAGCTCCTCATCGTTCTCGTCATCATCGCCATCCTTGGCACGATGCTCATCCCGGTCTACTCCGGGATGCGAACCCGCGCCCAGCGTGTCCAATGCATCGCCAACCTGCACAGCCTTTACCTCGCGGCCGATGTCTTCCTGCAGCGCAACGGCGGTTGGCCGCAAATCAAACACAGCAGCACCGACACCGGTGACGCCGACTTCGCCAATGCCTGGATCGATGCCCTCGCGCCGTTCGGCCCGACCCGCCAGACCTGGATCTGTCCCACGATCCAGGAGATTCGCGGCAATCCGCCCTACCAGCTCCCGCAGGAGGCGCGGCTCGATTACATCCCGATGAACTTCGACGACAAGCCGACCAC
>DASXDC010000202.1:0-8182 GCA_036490855.1 Chthoniobacterales bacterium | reverse complement strand
CGACGTCTACACCCCGTCTTCAGGTGGACTTCATCCGCCGGTGCTCGTTCTGCACGGCGCGGGTGGAATGCTATTCGACGGGCCCGAGATGTCGCGGGTGGCGCGGGCGTTAGCGAGCGTTGGTTTCACCGTCTACCAGGTACATTATTTCGACCGTACCAATACTTGGTTTGCGCGGCAGGCGGTCTTACTGAAACTCTTCCCGACCTGGCGCGGGACCGTGCATGACGCGGTCGAATGGGTCCGAAGCGTTTCCCCGCGCGGGCAACCGATTGGCATTTTCGGTTACTCGTTACGCGCGTTCGCCGCCGTCGAGGAGGCGCGGCGCAATCCCGCGATCCGCGCCGTCGCGGAGGAAGCGGGAGGATTCTGGCACGGGCATCCGGAAGGGCCGACCCGCCAGCCCTTGCCGCCGATGCTGGTGATTCATGGCACGGCCGATACGCGCGTCCCGGAGGCGAAATATACCGAGCCACTCATCGCCTATCTGAGGGCGCACGATGATCTCTTCGAAAAGAGTTTTTACCCGGGTGAAGGTCATGTTTTTTCCGCCGCGGCCGCGGCCAGGGTGCGCGAGGAGACGGTGCGGTTTTTCCAGCGGCACCTGCCGCGCGGCTAGAGTTTAAAAGCTTCCTGGATCACGCAGGCCTGCTCGCGTTTGTGCACGGCGAGGGCACCGACCGCCGGGCTCGCGCTCGCATTCCGGCCAGCGTAGAGAATTTCCCGGCCTAACAATGCCCGCAACCGCGGCTCAATGTAGGTCCAGCCGCCCATGTTTTGTGATTCCTCCTGGCACCAGACGATCTTTCTCGCCTGCCCAAACGGCTCGAGCACGGCGCGCAGTTTGTTTTCGGACAAAGGGTAGAGCTGCTCCAGCCTAACAATCGCGGCGGTCTCGATCTTCTCCTCGGTGCGATGATTGAGGAGGTCGTAATAAACTTTCCCGGAGCAGAGGATGACGCGCTCGATCTTGTCGGGCGATCCAACATCCGGCGCGGGCAGAATTTCCGAGAAACCACCCTCCGTGAAGTCTGCCGTGCGGGAGGAAGCCTGCTCGGAACGAAGCAGGCTTTTCGGTGTCATGATGATGAGCGGCTTGATGAAATCGCGCTTCATCTGCCGGCGCAGAACGTGGAAATATTGCGCGGCCGTCGTGAGGTTACAGACTTGGATGTTGTCCTCTGCGCAGGCTTGAAGAAAACGCTCAAGCCGGGCGCTGGAATGCTCCGGCCCCTGGCCTTCGTAGCCATGCGGCAAGAGGAGCACGATGCCGCTCGGCCGCTGCCATTTCGATTCCGCCGAGACGATGAACTGGTCGATAATCGTCTGCGCGCCGTTCGCGAAATCTCCGAACTGCGCTTCCCAAAGACAGAGCATGTTTGGGTAATCGAGCGAATAGCCGTAGTCGAATCCGAGGACGGCGGCTTCGGAAAGAAGACTGTTGTAGATGCAGATGCGCGCCTGGTCCGGCCCGAGATGGAGCAATGGCAGATACGGTTTTCCCGTCTTCGCGTCGTAGAGAAAGGCATGCCGGTGCGAGAAAGTCCCGCGCCGGCTATCCTGGCCCGACAAGCGGACCGGCACTCCTTCGAGGAGGAGTGAACCGAACGCCAGCGCCTCGGCAAATCCCCAGTCATACGGACCGCCTGCTTCGTAGACTTCACGCTGCCGATCGATCGTGATCCGCTTCACTTTCGGCAGAACGTTGAAGTCGTTAGGCACCTTCGTCAGGCCATCCACGATCTGCTTCAGCATCTCGGGGGCGATCGCAGTCGGGCCGGATTTGCCGGAATATTTCGGCTGGAAAACCGCGTTCGATTCCTTGAACCGATCATGTTGCGCGGCCGGCGTTTTTTCGAGCGCCTTCACTTCCTCAAAGACCGCCTGGAGCCGCGCCTGCAGATCTTTTTCCAACTGCGCGGCCGCTTCCGCGCTCAGCACATTGGTCTCGATCAACTCCTTTTTGTAAAGCTGCGCGACCGACGGGCGCTTCGCGATCTTGGCGTAGAGATCGGGCTGAGTGAAGAGCGGTTCGTCGCCTTCGTTATGCCCGTAGCGCCGGTAGCAATACATGTCGATCACGACGTCGCGTCCAAATTCCTGGCGGAAATCCAGCGCCGTTTCAGTCACGAATCGAACCGCGATCGGGTCGTCGCCATTCACGTGAAAGATCGGAACCTCGATCATCTTCGCGATGTCAGTCGCATAGAAGGAAGAGCGCGCGTCTTCCGGCAGCGTAGTGAAACCAATCTGGTTGTTGACCACGACATGAACCGTCCCCCCCGTGCTGTAACCGTGCAGCTGCGACATGTTGAGCGTCTCGGAGACAATGCCCTGCCCGGCAAAAGCCGCGTCGCCATGGACGAGGAGCGGCAAGACTTTGCGTCGATGCTCGGTGTCGCCGCGGATGCGCTGGCGGGCCCGCGCCACCCCTTCCACCACCGGGTCGACCGCTTCGAGGTGGCTCGGATTGGCCGCGAGCCGGATCTCGATTTCCGCGCCGGAGGCGAGCCTGCGAAAGGTGTGATAGCCGAGGTGATATTTCACGTCGCCATCGCCCGCCACGAGATCGGGAATGAAGTTTGTGCTGAACTCGGTGAAGACAACCTCGAGTGATTTCTGGAGGAAATTCGCCAGCACATTGAGCCGCCCGCGATGCGCCATCCCCATGCAGATTTCCTCGATCCCGTCGTCTGGGCAGCGATGGAGGATCGTGTCGAGGATGACCATGAGCGACTCCGCGCCCTGGAGCGAAAAACGCTTCTGCCCAACGTAGCGCGTGTGGAGGAAAACCTCGAACCCTTCCGATTCGAGGAGCAAGCGGAGAAGTGCGATCTCGACCTCAGTCGAGGTGTGATGTTTCGTCGGCCGCGCTTCGATCCGGTCGCGCACCCAATTGCGGAGACGCGGATTCTGGATGTGCTGAAACTCGGTCCCGATCGTGTCGGCATAGATTTCCTCGAGGAGCGCGATCATCACGCGCAGCGCCATCTTTTTGTTCTCGAAAAAAATTTTCGACGAGACCTCGAGATCGAGATCTTTCTCCCTGAAGCCGAGCTCGCGCAGGCTGAGCAGCGGATTGTGCGGACGCCGGTCGGCGAGGGGATTCACGCGCGCGATCGTGTGGCCGAGGGTGCGGTAGGCGTAGACAAGACCGTCGACACGGGTCTGAAGCCGGCTCTCAATCGCTTCGCTCTTTGCCGGCGCGGCGACGGTCGCAGCGCCGTTCCGATACGGCGTGTTGCCAAGATCGAAGCCTTCGAAAAATGCCCGCCAAGTCGCGTCAACCGAATCCGGGTCTTTTTCCCAGCGGCGATAATTCTCGTCGATCAGATCGAGATTGCCGCGGGTCGCAAAAGAGGGTCGCATGGTTTCGGTACTCTGGCGGCGTTTGCCCTCCGGGCAAGTTGACACTGCGAAGTCAGCTTCGATGTTCGCGAGGCAAAATGACAGCTGAGGAAGTATACGACTCGGTCACCAATGGTGGGGCGAGCGATTTTGCCGCGGCGGTCGCGATCTTTGAACGCTTCGGCCCGTGGTGCCTGATCGGGGGCCTCGCTGTCAATTGTTATGCCGAGGCGGTCTACACAGTGGACGCCAATTTTGTGGTGGTCGCGCGGGAGCTGGCACAAGTGCGCCGGGCGTTGGCCGATGCAGGATTTTCGCTGCAGGCGTTCCCCCATTCTGTGAATGCGCAACGCGCCGGGAGCGACCTGAGCCTGCAAATTACGACGGACCAGCGGTATCAGGATTTCCCGGCACGAGCGGAACGCCGGGACGTCCTCGGTGTGACCATTCCAGTGGCCGCCTTATACGATCTGATCCGGGGAAAAATTTGGGCCTGGCAGGACGCGGATCGACGCCTAACGAAAAGAAAGAAGGACGAACTTGATCTCTTGCGCCTGGCGGAAGCGCACCCTGCCGTGCGCGCGTCGCTGCCGACAGAGATCGTCGAGCAATTGGAGCCGGAAAATGAAAAGTGAGAACTTTAGGTCGCGTCGGTCCCAGCGGGCCGTCCTCGGGTTGGTCATCGCCTGCAGTCTCGGCGCCTTGGCCGCCTTCGCGCAGACACCTGCGCCGACAGTTGATCCCGCTTCCGAGCCGGCGGTGCTGGCGGTGGCGAAGGTTTTACCCGCGGTCGTTAACATCAACACCGAGCGGGTCGTCAGCCGGCAGGTGCGCGATCCTTTCGATGAGTTTGCGTCGCAGTTCTTCGGCGTTTATCGCAGCCAGCCGCGCGAGATTCGCGAGCGCCTGCAAAGTCTCGGCTCCGGCTTCATCGTCGACCCGAGCGGTTACATCGTGACGAACGAACACGTCGTGGAGCGGGCCGCCGATCTCAAGATCGAAGTCATCACGAACGACAACAAACGCTACAAAGGCCGCTACATTACGGGCGACCCGAAGAAGGACCTCGCTCTCATCAAGATCGATAGTGAGAAGCCGCTCCCTTTCGTCAACCTGCACGATATCTCGCCCAATTTGTTAGGCCAGACTGTCATCGTGGTCGGCAACGCGCTCGGCTACGGCAGCTCGATCAGCCGCGGCGTGCTGAGCGCGGTCAAGCGCGACATCACGGTCAACAACAACGACTATCACGACCTCATCCAGACCGATGCCGCGATCAATCCCGGCAACAGCGGCGGCCCCGTGGTCGATCTCGCTGGTCGGCTCGTCGGCGTCAGCTCGGCGAAGCTCGCCTTCACGCCGCAGGGCATCCCGACGCAGGGACTGGGCTTTGCCATCCCGGCCGATGTCGTTAGGCAAAGCGTCGATCAATTTAGAAAAATTGCCGACAAACAGCCGTCGCCCAAGCCCGGGGCGAGCGAAGAAGAAACCGGCTCTGCCAATGCAGATCGACTTTTTGGATTACAACTCCAGGACCTGACTGACGACCTCGCCAATGCGCTCGGCTTCGCGAAAGGAAAAGGCGTCCTCATCAGCGCGGTCGAACCTGACAGCCCCGCCGACCAAGCGGGATTCCAGCGCGGGCTGGTCATTTACCGGATCGGGAAATATGAGGTTAATTCGGTCAAGGACGTCGAGAAATTGCTCTCCCAAGCAGACACCGGCTCAAGCGTGGATTTCGCGGTTGGGATCGTCGGCCGTTTTGGTCGGGGGCGGCGGGTCGAGACAGTAAATCTCGAAGCGCGCTAGCGCAGCGCGGCGCTCGCACCTCTTCGCGCCTTTTCCGTCAGCGCTGTTTCGGTTTCGTCGCCGTTACCTGGTGAAGTGTAAGAGAGCGAGATAAACCATTCCGCCCAGGATCGCCGCACACGGCAACGTGATGATCCAGGAAAGGACAATGCCGATCATGACTTTTGGGTTCGCTTTTCCCGTCGTGAGTCCGATCCCGAAAAGGGAGCCAACGGCGACGTGAGTAGTGGAAACCGGCAACCCGTAGAAGCTGGCTGCAATCACGAGCAGTCCGGTGCAAAGGTTAGAAGCGAATCCCTGCCCGTGGTTCATGTCGGTGATCTTCTTGCTCATCATCTCGGCGATTTTACCGGAATGAAACAGGCCGCCGATCATCATCATCATGGCGATGGCGAAGAAGCCCCAGGAGATGTTGAGGGTCTTGAGAATCAGGAGCACGGCGACGATTTTGGGCGTGTCGTTGAAAGCCCGGGCGAAACAAACCACACCAGCGCTGAAGAAGTGTGCGCCGTCCATGATCTGCTGAGTATCGACTCCGATCAGGCGGCCGCGGTAGCGCTCGGCGCAGGTACTCGTCTCGGCGAACATAAAGCTGTAGTCCGGAGCGATCGTCTGCCGAGCGATTGCGGAGGCAGGTTGCGGCATGGCTAAGACGCGCTCCTCCGAGCCAATGCAGGCGCACCATTCCTTCTCGACGCCGAGAGATAGCCTAACGAAGCGCAGAATGAAGTAAAGGATTGCCGCGAGGATGATCGCCAGGATCGGGCTGAGCAGGAGCGGGAGGAGAAAGCCTTTCTGGAGCGCAGCGAAATCGACCTGGTGACCGGCGGAGAACAGTCCACAACCGACCATCGCGCCCATCAGCGCGTGAGTGGTGGAAACTGGAAATCCTGTGAAGGTCGCGAGGATAACGGTGAAAGCAGCGCCGAGGGCGACCGCGAGCAGAAAATATTCCGACGCGACGAGGGCATCGGGCACGAGACCTTTGCCGGAGAACTTTTTCAATAAAGCCTCAGCGAGAAAGATGGAAGCGATCGAGCCAGCCATCTGGGTAGCGGTCGCCCAAGTGAGCGCGGTATGGTAGCCGCAGGTCTTGCTTCCATAGAGGGAGGCGACTCCCTTGAAGTTGTCATTGGCGCCGTTTGAGTAGGCGAGGAAACAGGCAGCAAGAAAAAGCAGGACGAAAATCATTCGTTCTTATCCCAACTAAAAGATCACTTGGAGGCGCAGAATCACCTCATCGAACTGATCGTCGCCCAAGTCGGGATTAGCCTCGCGGAAATCCGACCAGGTATGAACGTAGTCGGCCATGAGTTTAACATTATCGGCGTGGACGTAGTAGTTCAGGCCGCCGGTGACCGATTCAATTCCGTCATTGGCCGCCTGACCCGGATTCAGGTGCTCATACTTCGCCACGGCTTGCAGCTTCTTCGGCAGGATGAAGTAACTGCCCTGAAGATACCAGCCGGTGGCGATAAAGTCCGGAATGGCAGCGACGCCGTTGACCGTGCGGCCATCAACATGTTCCTCGAAGTATTCCCCGATTAACTCGAAAGGCCCCAGTTTCAGCGCGGCGTCGAAGCTAAAGGCGTCTCGTTGGTCGGCGCTGCCGAGAATAAACGAACTCAGGGAGCCATCCGAATTCACCTTCAGATTGAGCGCCGGTGAGATGTTGGTGCCGGCGTCGTCGCGACTGTGGAAGTAATCGGCGCCAAATTTTAGCTGGGACTCTACTCCCATCATCTCGCCCTTGCAGGGAAGAAGCTCGAGACGGCCGACATACATGAATTCATTGTTGTCGTTATTGTTGAAGTTACGACCGTTTCCGTTGAACAGACCGCCGTAATAGGTCACGAGATCTTTTTCGGCCGGCGCGAGATGAGTCAGCGGCTTGCCCCAAATCATGGCTCCGATCTGTCGCTCGGGAGTAATCGCGCCGGTCGGCAGACTGCGCTCGATCGTGTAGATGAGGGTGTCGGGAGTGAGGTTCTCGAGGCCGAAGGGTGCTTTGTATTGGCCAATTTTGACGTTGGCCTCTGGGATTGCGTGCCAATTGATGAAGATATCGGTACCGGAAAACTCGACGCGGTTCGAGTTTGTGACGGTGGTCGTGGTACCGGTGGTGGTGTTGATTGACTTCAGGGCGGTGATGGCTGCATCGCTCTGCTCAAAATCGCCTTCGATTTTGAAATCAAATTGTTCAGCAAAGTCCCCGCTGAGGCTGATGCGCGCGCGGCGAAGACGGAAACGATCTCTGAGCGCCGTCGCTCCGAAACGACCTTCGAAGGCGGAAACGTCGCCGCCTTCGAAGTTGGCCTGGATGTAACCTCCCAAAGTCAGTTTGTATTCCGAGCCACCTGGGTGGACGTCGACCGGTGGAGGCGTGGGTGCGGCAAAGACAGCTTTGTTGTCGTTGCCGGGTGTGACTTTCCTCTCGGTCGACGGAAGCGCGGGTGCGAATGGATCGCGCTCTTTCAGTTGCTGCACTTCGCTTTCCAGCTCGGAATTGCGTTCCTCTAGCTGACGCACCGCCTTTTCGAGCCGTTCCAGTCTCGCCGCGGAGGAATCGGCTGAATCAGCCGCCTGCGCCAACGGACAAAGCGGCAGAAGGAGAACGCCACAAAGACACCAACCAGCTGCCATCGTGGATCGCGCCATGGACGGGTGTCGTATCTGTCGTCATAAATCCGGTCAATGAAAATCAATTGAACTCTCCATGCCTCGCGGGCGGGAGTGCGCGGGTTACTTTCCTGCGATCTTCGGTGGGAAAAGCCAAAGCAGCTTTGCCTTCGCGCCGTTCAACTCGACGAGCGCGAAACCCGCTTTCGAAAGTTTCAGGTTCGCACCCGTTAGCGTCCCGATCACTGATGTGAAATCCGGCTCATGACCGACCAGCATCAGCACCTGTTGCGGAATATTTTTTATCAGCCGGCGAAGGTCCGCGATCGCAAATCCTGGCCAGAGCAGTTTTTTCCTCCCGCGCCCGCACCTTCAAGTGTTCCGCCGCGATGTCCGCCGTCTGCGC
>DASXDC010000201.1:0-4609 GCA_036490855.1 Chthoniobacterales bacterium | reverse complement strand
CCTTATCGCTGGCGCGCGGCGAGATAGTTACGCAGCTCTTCTTCGCTCCCGCGCATCGCGATGAGGAAACAAACCCCGTCGTGTTCCGAGACCGCGCCGGCCCAGCCTTCGCTCTCGACATAGCGCCAGACGGGCGGACCCGGTTTGTCCGGGTTCTTCGCGCCCGGCTCTTTCCGATCGCTGGGATAGAGGAAGAATTGCACACCTTTCTCGGCCAGTAGCACCTGTGCGACCCGCTGTCCGTCTTCGTCGTCGAACACGCGCGCTCCGCTCGCCCGAAGATCGGCAAAACGCATCGGAACCTCAAAGTGTTCGAGCTGGAATTTCATGAAAAAGTAATCGCCGAGATTGATCGCGTCGGTGTTGAGCCGTTCGAACTGGGTGCGGTGTGCGTTGCTCGCCACCAGCAGCATCTTTTTCGCCGTCGCCGAGCCCGGAAATTCATGCAGGTGCTCGACGAAAAAGAAGATCCCGATCCCGGCCATGACGAGGACGGCGAGGGCGGTCGCGAGGATGGCAGGATGGCGAGCGGTGCTCATCCAACTCCGCTTCACACCTTTGATGAGCGACCCGTTAACGAACCATTCCTCCGCTTCCTTCGGAATGGGAATTTGCCTAACGAGAGTGGCGAGGGCGTGATCGAAATTGTGCTGCGCGCTGAGGCTGGCGGCGGCTTCCGGGATGGTGCGTGCGGTCTCGAGCGCGGAGCGCATCGCGCGATCGCTCGGCGGAGTTGCGTCGATCGGCGCGCAATCGAGGAGGGCGCGTTTCCGGCGCGAGAGCCAGCGTTTCATCGCGCCTCCGTCACGGCGTTGAGCCAGGCTTGGAATTGCGAGCGGCCGCGGGAGATGAGACCGGCCAGCTCGCTCATCTTTATATCGAGCAGATTCTGCATCTCGCGATGGGAGAATTCGTTCAGGTAAAAAAAAACGAGCGCGCTGCGCTGCGGTTCGGGCGCGGCGGAAATCCAGGCCGCGAGCTGATCGGTATCCAGCTGCGCGACTTGGGCGGCGGCATCGGGTGCGATCGGTTCCTCAGGCGGCTGGGTCGATTCCGGCTGGACGTCGTCTTTCGTGAGGACGAGGCATTGATGACGCGCTTCGTGAAAGGCCCAGAGCCGGTCGGCCGGCAGTTGCGCCCGGGAAGCGAGGAGGGCAGCTTCGCGCACGGTGCGCTGAAACGCCTCGAGCGCCCGAGACTTGTCGCCGGTCATGAGAAAACAAAACCGGTAAAGTTGTGGCAGAACCTGCGAGAATCCGTGCGCTTCTTCTTTTTCCAAGCCGTTAAGTTGCAGGCCGCATCCGCCGCGCGCAAGGCGTTCGCAATCCCATGGCGTCGTCTTTTGACGCGAGCGGCAGATCAGGAAAAGCCGGCGGATTCCATCCGTCGCGCGACTTCCTCGGCGTTGGCGCGGCTGTTGAAAGCCGAGATCCGGAAATATCCTTCGCCTTCCGAGCCGAAACCACTCCCGGGCGTGATGACGACGTTCAAATCCTGCAGCATCCGGTCGAACATTTGCCAGCTCGTTAGGCCGTTGGGCGTCCCGACCCAGATATAGGGTGCGTTTTTCCCTCCGTAAACGCGCAGCCCGGCGCGGGCCGCGGCCTCGCCCAGGATGCGGGCGTTGCCCATGTAATGATCGACCAGCTCCTGCACCTGCGTCCGGCCCGCCGAGCTGTAGAGCGCTTCCGCCCCGCGTTGCACCGGATAGCTGACGCCGTTGGCTTTGGTGCTCCAGCGCCGCTGCCAGAGTCGGTGGAGCGGGAGCTTTTGTCCGTCGCTCGTCTGCGCGAGAAGGCGGCGCGACATGACGGTGAATCCGCAGCGGACCCCGGTAAAACCGCCGGTCTTGGAAAAGCTGCGAAACTCGACCGCGCATTCCAACGCACCCGGGATCTGAAAGATGGAGTGGGGGATTTCGGGATCGCTAATGTAGCCTTCATAGGCCGCGTCGTAGAGGATGATCGACTGGTGTTGCCGGGCGTAGGCGACCCATTGCTCGAGCTGCTGGCGGTTCGCGACTGCGCCGGTGGGATTGTTAGGGAAGCACAGATAGATGATGTCGACCGGTTCGTTAGGCGGCTCGGCAACGAAATCATTTTCCGCCCGGCAGGGCAGATAGGTAATTCCTTCGAAGCGACCCGAGGCATCGGGTCTCCCGGTGTGACCCGCCATCACGTTCGTATCGACATAGACCGGATAAACGGGATTCGTGATCGCGATCCGATTTTGGTCGCCGAGGACGTCGAGAATGAATCCACAATCGCTCTTCGAGCCGTCGGAAAGAAAAATTTCGTCATCCGCGATCTCGATCCCGCGCGCGCAATAATCGATCTGGGCGATTTTGTTCCGGAGGAATTCGTAGCCCTGCTCGTGCCCATAACCGCGGAAGGTCTCGCGTACCGCCAGCTCGTCGACGGCGGCTTTCATCGCCTCGACCGCCGCCGGCGGGAGCGGCTCGGTCACGTCGCCGATGCCGCAGCGAATCAAACGTTTCGCCGCCTCCGGATTGGCCGCGCAAAATTCCTTTACCCGGCGTCCGATCTCAGGAAAAAGATAGCCGGCCTGGAGCTTGAGATAATTATCGTTCAGGTAAGCCATGGCATGAATCGACCGCGCTGCGCGGATCGTGGTTATGCAACAGGCGGCGGCGAACCTGTCAACGAAATCCTCGCGCTCTTCCCCTGTGCTAGAGAGCGACCTGCGCGGTGACGGATTTATCCCGCAGCCATTGCAACGCCTCGTCCCGGGTGCGGGCGATGCAAGTGCTCCAACCCAGCTCTTCGACGAGCACTTCCCAGTGCCGAGCGAGAGCCTGAATCGATTCGTTAGGCGCAACAATCACGACCGCAGCGTGCGGCCGGTAATTCGCGATCAGGCGATCCTGCTCGATGATCTCTCGCAGATTGTCTTCACTGCAGACCAGCTCGGTCGCGGCGGAAAAATCGACCATCTTATAATGGAAATTTTCCGTGTTCTGGACGAGCGCGGTTACGCTGCGGCAACCGTCGAGAAGTTCGGTGCTGGTGACAACGCCGCTCCCGACATGGATGATACCCATGTAATCCTCCGTCAGTTCAGTCGTGAGAGGCATCCGGCAGGGCTCTGTCGCAGATAAGGCGAAGTTACGTCAACATCCGGTCCGAAAACAAACGGAATTTCGCGGCCAATTTGTCTCGACGTTCGCCTACGGCCGCGGAGCGAGACCATCGCCGCACGATTCAGGATCGCGCGCTAGGAATCGGTATCGCCGTTCGAAAACCAATTGGGGAGATGCTGACGATCCGGCTTCGTCGTTTTCGCCGGCGCTTTCTGCGGCGCGATCGCAGCAGGCGCGACCGCCGGCGGTGGAACGATAGATTTTCCGCCGGGTAGACCATGGCCAATCGCGAGGCCGAAAAGGAAAATGATGACGGCGCCGCAAAGCTCGATCCAAAGGCGGCCCGGCTGCGGCGCGGGCACGATCTGCCGGCAGGTCGGGCAGGTGATCGCCTTGCGTGAAAGAGCGGCATCGACCAGGACTTTTTGACCGCAATGGCGGCATTTGAATTTCACCGTCTTGCGCGTCGGGCCCGGGGCCGAGGGAACCGCATAGGCGCTCATTCGGCCACTGATCCTGCGTTTACTCTTTACTGCGCTGGGGCCCGCGTCTGCCGGAGTCCCCACCGGTGACTGGTTCATGTCCGAAGTCTGCCTCATCGGCGCGCGGAATGGCAAGACAAAATCCCGAGGAGACTTTCACCGCTTCGCCGCGCAAGGACCGGCATTACTCAATGACTGCGGCCTGCGCCAGGAGCGGCCAGATCGACGCGAGATCGTGCTCGGTGCGGGCGTGCACCTGCAGCAGGGGATCGTTAGGCGCGACCGTCTCTCCCGCTTTCCTGATCTGAGAGAAGCCAACCGCGAAATCGATCTCATCGTCTGCCCGGGCGCGGCCCGCTCCGAGAAAAAGAGCAGCGCGCCCAATCTTCCCGGCGTCCATCGTCTTAATCACGCCAGCCCGCGGTGCTGGCCACGGCCTAACAATGGGCGCGGGGTGAATCGCGGCTATCTTTTCCAAGGCTGATGCGTCTCCCTCCTGCGCCTCGACCAGCGCCACAAATTTTTCCCAAGCGCGCCCGTCGCGCAGCCAGGCGGCCAGTTCCGCGCGGGAAACGTTCGCCACTTTCGCTCCGAGATCGAGGGTCAGCTCGACCAGGTCCGATGGGCCGTTTCCCTGCAAGGTTGCGACCGCTTCGGCGACCTCGAGTGCATTCCCGACGGCGCGGCCAAGGGGTTCATCCATCGAACTGAGAAGCCGGCTCGTGTCCACCTGCATCTCGCGGCCGACCGACGTCATCGCCTCCGCCAGCTGCGCGGCTTCGGCGCGTGTTTTCATGAAAGCGCCGCTCCCGTATTTCACGTCCAGCACCAGCCGATCGAGATTTTCCGCCAGCTTTTTGCTCATGATGCTCGCTACGATGAGTGGTGGAGACGGCACTGTGCCGGTTACGTCGCGGAGGGCGTAGAGTTTTTTATCGGCCGGACAGATCGCGGCGCTCTGCCCGATCATGAAAAGGCCGATTTTTTCCAGTTGGCGCAGGGCGCGCGCTTCTTCGAGGTGGATATT
>DASXDC010000200.1:0-3443 GCA_036490855.1 Chthoniobacterales bacterium | reverse complement strand
GACGCGGGCTTCGGCCGCGGCAGCCGCCGACGGATTTTCACGTCGGAACATGACCCGTTGGTAGGCACGGTAGGGATCCTGGAACGCACAGCGCATTTCCATTTCAACCTCGTGGATGAGCGCGTGGCATTCGGCGATCTGCGTCTCGAGGTCGCGCGCCGTGCTGAGGAGCGCGCCGAATTCCCGCGCGCGCCAGCGGGCGAAGGCTGGCTTGTCTTTGCGCTCGAAATGATGCCAGCCGGCGCGCGCTTCTTCCAACCGGACCATCGCTTCCGCGCAATCCGCCGCGGCTTTATTGCGTACCGGCGCCTGATCGATCAGGACGAGTTCGACCCTGGACGGCAACCTGCGTGATTGTGTTTTGCGCTCCGGTTTTGAACGCACCTGTGGCATCTGGCAAATTTACGCAGGAGCCGCGGAGACGAAAGCGAGCGGGAGCGGCGACGCCATTTTCGGCAGGCGCTATTCGCGGACTCGTCGCTTCAATTCCCAGACGCGCAAGGCGGCGAGGAGCAGGCGACGGGTGCGCTCCATCCGACCGACGGAAATAGGCGCAGCCTTACTTTCCGCGAGAGCGGGAGTCGCCTTTTTTCCGGAGGCGGGACGTTTGCGCGCCTTTGGATGTCGCTTGGGCGCGGCCGAGGCAGATTTCTTCTTCCGCCGGGGACGGTTACCCGTTGAATCGGTCTTCGCCATGGTTCGCACTGGCTTTAGCAACTCCCGGGCCAGCCCGCCGGGCGATCTTCCGAAGGGCCGCCGGGTTCGCCGCGAGCGTTGCCTAACGAGGTGGCAAATGAACCGTCGCCAGCATGCAGCGCGCGCTCCCGCCGGCGAGTTCGATGGTTGGCAGGCTGAGAGGCACGAGCCGCGCAAAGCGCGCGATCGTCGAGCGCTGCTCGGTCGTGAGATGGGCGAGAGCGCGGGTGGAAAGGACGAGGATCTTTTCGCGTTCGTTACGCAATTCAATCCCGTTGCCGGCGAAGTTGGCGATCTGCTGGCGAGTGAGGGCAACGATTTTCTTGCCGGTTGAATCGAGGGAACGTCGGACCATCTCTCGCTTTTCTGGATCGTCGATCATGTCTAATCCAACGAGCGCGAATTCTGTCCCGAGACACATCATGACGTTCGTGTGATAGATCGCGCGGCCGTCATCCCCGGTGCTCTGAAACGTGACCGGCTCATAATTAAAATCGGCGCAGAATCTCTCCAGTGGTTCGCGATCGGCCCTGTGAGAAAGCGAAACATAGGCGAGGCGCGCGACATGATCGAGCACCAGGCTGCCGGTTCCTTCGAGGAAAAGATCGCGTTCTTCATATCCCGAATAATCGACCGTCTCGGTAACACGGTAACTTTCCCGCAACGCGCCGATGATCTCCGGCCGCCGCTCCCGCCGCCGGGATGGCGTATACATCGGGTAGAGCGCGATGCGCCCGTCCGCGTGGGTCGAGAACCAATTGTTAGGGAAAACCGCGTCCGGTTTCTCCGGCGTCGGTGTGTCGTCAAAAACGTGCACCGTCACGCCCGCCGCCGTCAGGCCATCGACCGCGCGATCGAATTCCTCGCGGGCTCGCGCCGTGAGGGCGGCAGCTGATTCTCTCGGCGCTTCGGCCTGAAACGCGTTATCCACCGCCGTCTCCGGGTTGGGAAAAAATCGGCCCGGCCGAATCATCACGACTGCTTTGGCGCTTTGCTCGCTCATTTCTTGCTTTGCAGGGCAACATGAAAATACGGGCAAACTCGCGCGCGGCAATTTGGCTAACGACAATCGCCTGCATCTCACTCGGCGCGGCCGTACGGGCCGATCGTCCAACCGAAAGCGCGGAAGCGTTCGCGGCGCGCGGGTCGAACCTGATCGAGGCCGCCGATTACGAAGCAGCCGAAATTTTTCTCGAGCGGGCGCTCGAGCTGGAGCCGCATTTTTGGATGGCGGCTTTCGACCGGGCGCGGATTTCTCTCCTGAAACAGGACTGGGTGAAAGCACGGCAACGTTTTACTGCCTTGCGAGGGCGCGGGTTTGGCTTGCCTAACGAGCAGCTCGTGCAGTATGAGATTTTCCTCACCCATCTCCTGGCGGGGGAGGACGTGGTGGCGGCCCAGATTCTGGCGCAGTTGACGCGCGCCCCGGGAAGCGAGGCGCTTCGCTATGCGCGGGCCGCTCTTGCCCGGGAGAGGGATCCGGCAGCGGCGAAATGCCTAACGAATTTCGCTCCGGCCGCGGTCTCCACTCCGCTCACGCCGTTTTATGCCGAATCACTTTGTGATGTTGGCTGGGAGCGAAAGCCGGCGCGATCGACGGTCTTTTCGCCTAACGAAGCGGGAGTTGATACGGCGCTGATTTCGGCTTCCGATCGCCCCTAGGCGGAGGGTTGCTCCGTTCGTCGCCGCCGTGGCATACTCATGGGGTGACTTTGCATTCCAGCGAGGAATTCCACGTCCTGCTCCAGGCTGTCGTCGCGCTGGTGCTGGGCGGAATTCTCGGCTGGGAACGCGAGGCGAGCGGCAAATGGGCCGGCTTCCGCACCCACATGCTGGTCTGTGTCGCCACTCTCCTTTTCGTTAGGCTGGGACAGATCCTGATCGCCGATCCGCGGCGCGTTTTCCCGGTAGCTATCTCCGCACCGACCCGACCCGGCTGATCGAGGCGATCGCAGTTGGGATTTCGTTCATCGGCGCCGGGACGATTTTTCGCGACACGGATGAGACGCGGAAGAAAGGGCTGACGACCGCTGCCTCACTCCTCGCGACCGCTCCGATCGGGCTCGCGATCGCGCTCGAACGTTACATTATCGCCGTCGGCGTGACTCTGCTCTGCCTCTTTATTCTCCACACGCTCCGCCGCCTGGAGAATCACCCCATCGGCCGGCCGCCTTCCGCCTAACGACCTCGTCTTCACGGCCAACGCAGCCGGCGGGAAAAATTGCGATCGTCGGTGGCTGCGCTAGCGTGGCCGCCGGCAATGGGCGTTTATTCGGGAAATTTCACGATCTCGACCCACGGCAAGGGCACCTACGAAATCACCCGGCAAGTCGCGACCGAGGTGAAAGCGAGCGGCATGCGCAACGGCACCGTCACCGTCTTCGTTAGGCACACCAGTTGCAGTCTCATCATCATGGAGAATGTCGTCGCGAGATCGCGCTCAGCATCATCGGCGATGGGCGCGCCGAGTAGTCGACAGCCCTGGCCGACTTCGTTAGTCTGACAGCTCTGAAAATTTTGCCCTCGGCCGTTAATCGCAACCATACCCTGCGCGATCGCTGGGAAATCCCGACGGTCGATCAGGTAATGATCGAGGAACGGGCCGCCGCCTTTACCAAGCGCAGCGTCAAGACTTCGGCCAAACTCGCCGGCCTTAAGCTCGCCGTCTCGATGATGGATCTGACGACGCTGGAGGGAAAAGATACGCCTGGTAAAGTCGCCTTCCTCTGCCGCAAGGCGATGCAGCC
>DASXDC010000199.1:0-2765 GCA_036490855.1 Chthoniobacterales bacterium | reverse complement strand
CTGCTGAAGCGAGCCGAACGGCAGTTGATCCTCGTCGATCACAACGAGCTGTCGCAGGCGGTGAAGGGCGCCGATAAGATGCGGATCGTGGAGATTCTCGACCATCATCGGATCGGCGGCTTCGCGACTGATTCGCCGATCTTCTTTTGGAATAATCCCGTCGGTTCCACGAGCACGATTGTTGCCCTTTGTTATCGGCAGAAGGGTGTTGCGATTCCGCGGGCGATGGCCGGGCTGCTTATGGCAGGCTTGCTCTCCGACACGCTTAATCTCAATTCGCCGACTGCGACCGCGATCGATCGCGAGGTGCTGGAGGAGTTATCGCAAATCGCCGGTGTCGATCCCGGAAGGTTTGCGGAAGAAATTTTCTCGGTCGGCTCGCCCTTGCTCACGATGCGGCCGGATCAGGTCATCACCGCCGACTGCAAGGAATACGACGAAGACGGAACGCGCTTTACCGTTTCGCAAATCGAGGAACTGAGTTTCTCGCACTTCACCGAAAAGCAGGAAGCGCTCCTGAGTGCGCTGCAGGGACACGTGCGCAACACGGGATTATATTTCGCCGCGTTGCTCGTAACCGACATCAATACCCAGACTTCGCTCCTGCTCTGCTGCGGCGCGCCGGAATTCCTGCAACGCATCGACTACCCGGCCCGCGGGCCGCACATGTGGGAACTGGCCGGGGTGGTCTCGCGCAAGAAACAGTTGCTGCCCTACCTGCTGCAACTCCTGGCCAGCACTCCGCGGTTTTGATTCCCCGACTCTGGGTTAAATCCGAGCCTAACGAAGAACTCCGCAGCTACGGATTTTCGCGCACTAGCTGCTCTGCGGTGGTGAACTTCGGTTCGATGTCGACCGGGATGCGGTTCATCTTGTCGAGCGCGCTTTGCACTTCCGGCCTAACGACTCCGAGCCGGCGGGATAGTTCTTTCGCCTTCGCGTAATTTCCCTCCGCCTGCAGCGTCATGATCTCTCGGGTCAACCCTGCGACGCCGGCTTTGATCTTGTCGAAGTTGACTGAAAAGGTGCCGTCCTTGTTCGCCATGAAGGCGCCGTGGTCGAGGAGATAGTTGAACTGCACCGCCATCCCGAGGCCATGCGCTTCGCTCGTCCCGAAACGCAGGGTGCGAAAGCTGGAAGCGAGATAAGTCGTGTAGAGCGGATGTTCGAGCGATTGCGGGAGCACGCCTTTGTCGATCAGATACTGAATCGCGAAGAGGGCGGAGATGTCGGCCTTCGCCTCTTCGAGCGCGCTGTAGGTTTCCTTTAGTTCCTCGCGCACGGTTGAGTGACGCCCGTTCGTCGTCACATCGTGTGGCCCGAGACCGTGCATCAGTTCGTGCACTACGATGTGAGTGAAAAAGGCGTCGAAAGAAAGGTTTTGCTGATCGTTAAGCGAGAGGACGACCTTGGCGATCGGGACGAGGGTCTTGGCAAATTTCGCGTCCTGGACGTTTTTGAGCATGACCCGCTTAGAGCCTTTCTCGCGCGTCACGCGTTCATCGTTAGGCAAATTGAAAGCCGCCGTCTGCACCCCGTGGTTGGCGTCGCCTGAGCAGTAAATTTCGTTCACCACTACCATCGGGGAAAGCGCGCCCAACTTTGGATTCCGATACTTTGGGTCGATCGGGAGATGGTTCTCGATGTCCTGGAGTTGCCCGGAGAATTTTTCCAGCTTCGCGCTTTCCGCTTCGTCCTGCACGGCGATGAATGATTCGAAGGCTGCTTTGTAGTTGAACCACCCGTCGGTGTAGACTTCATAGGGCCCGATCGTCGGCTCGATCGCGCCCTTCAATTCCATCCAGGCGATGTCGCTCTGGTAATAGTCGTTGCTCCGAAAGGCCCCGGCCCGCGCGGTGAGGAACTTCTTCAGGGTCGGCTCGCTCGCGGCTTCGGCGGCGTCGCGCAGAAGGGCGGCGGCGCGGATCAGCTCGCCTTCGTATTCAATGTTGTAGGGGATGAGGGTGAATTTTCCATCGGCCTTTCGCCTAACGACGGTGAAGAAACCTTTCGCCTCCTCCTGCTCCGCGGCGGGGAGGGATTTGATCCACGATTCGATCTCGGCCTTGCTCGCATCGAGCGGATAAAAGCCCGCGCCTTCCGGCTTCGGCGGAGCGCCGGGGACGAATGGCTCCTCATGATCGAGATTCGACCACGGGCCTTTGTTCAGAATGAAATAATGGAGGCGAGCCCGGCCTTCCGCGCTCTGATCACCGGCGAGATCGAGCAGCATCGAGGGATTCTCCGGCCAGTTCTGGCGCAGGTAAATTCCATCGATGATCCGCGAGGCTTCGACCAGCTTTGCGAGTGCCTCGTGGTCGTTAGGCGAAAATTTTGAGAGATCGGCTGCGATTTCGGTTGGGGCGAAGCGAGCGGCCATTTGCTCGAGCTTCGCCCGGTCGGGAATCTTGGAATCTCCCTGCGCGTTGGCCGTGAGAGCGGCGGCGGTGAGGATAACGAATGCGAACGGAAGCGTTTTCATCGGTGAGCACTCCTATCCGCGTAAAGGATGACGCGCGCGAGAAAAATCTCCGGGCCTGTTATCCGATTCAGATGACGCCGGAAGTCGCCTTTGGCTTCACACGCTCGAGCATCCGGACCGGTGAAATCTTGACCACGTTGTCGGGATCGTAATCGATCAGCTTCAGCCAATCTTCCGTGATGTCGGAAGCCGGCAGGATTTCATTCTCCAAATACTCGGCGTTATAGGCGACCTGGAGATCGGTCTCGCTGATCCCTTCATCCTGGCCGCTCGCGATTGCGCG
>DASXDC010000198.1:0-7310 GCA_036490855.1 Chthoniobacterales bacterium | reverse complement strand
GGGGTGACGAAGAGTTCCGCGTCGGGGACAAACTGATTGCTCGCATCCCGCCCGCCAGTGACGAGGAGGCTGCCATCAGCCAGGGTGGTGGTGGCATGGAGCTTGCGGGAGCTGGAGAGCGGCGGAGCGAGAGTGCGCCATCTCCCGTTCCCTGGGTTGAACTCCTCAATAGAGTCGAAGGCCAAAGGCGTTCCGTTATCACCGCCGGCGGCAAAGACGCGACCGCTCACAAGAAGATTCGCGGTAAAGTCGGCCCGGGCGATTTTGAGCGAACCGGTCAACGTCCAAAGACCGGTCGCCGGATCGTAGATCTCGGCCGCATTGGTCACCCTGGGATGGCGCGGGGAGGATTTCAGAAGTCCACCTGCGACCAGGACCCGGCCGTCAGCCAGCTTTACCTGAACAAAATTGATTCGCGGAAGATTGAGTGATCCGGTCGCGGCCCAAATGCCCGTGGCTGGATCATAGAGCTCACTCTGCGCGAGATAGGTTCCATTGGAATAGTTATTTCCTCCGGCGATCAGGACCTTGCCGTTGGCGAGCAGGGTCATATGGCCATAGGCACGCGGCTGGGCCAGACTGCCTGTCACCGACCAGCTATGGGTGGCAGGATCGAAGAGTTCGGCGGTAGAGTTTGCAGCCAGACCGCCAGCGGCCAGGACTTTGCCGTCGGGTAGCACGATGGCGTCGAAAAAAGCGCGATTGGCAATCATGGGATTGGTTTCGGCCCAATCGCCGGTGGCCGGGTCGAAAATCTCCGCGGAGGACAGAACGCCCACTCCGAGAGTTTCTCCACCCATCGTCAGGACCCGGCCGTCCTGCAGCAGTGCGGTGCCTTGAAAGGCGCGGGGGTTATGCAGGTTGCCTCTGGCACTCCAAGCGTTGGTCGCTGGGTCGTAGGTTTCCGTGTAGAAGGTAAACGGGTAAAAGTTATCGATCACCCCTCCCGTCACGAGAACCTGGCCATCGAGCAAGAGAGTCGCGGTGTGACCGTAACGGGGATGGACGAGATCACCGGCCGGATCGGCAGCGGATCGCTCTGCGGCCCAAAGGGTGAGCCCAGCGAGCATCAACAGCCTGGCGATCTTTCCGAGGAACGGAAGGACAGGCACAAGAGAATGGTTTTTCATGGGATAAAGGAAACGTCCTGCAGAGTAGTGAAACGGCCGAGGCAGAATCAAGCCCAAAAAATGCGATGCTCTTTTGGTGACTGTGGGAACAATACCGCAAATGAAAGGTGGGATGATTTCTGCAAGCCATTGTGCGCAGAATATCCGTCGCCTTCAGCCTGGGTGGAATATCCTTTCCTGGCCTTACGGCCGAGCGACGCGGGTAACTTTCACTGCGGCTTTATGAAAATCTCCGCGTCGCGGAACCGGTCGCTCGATGTTGCCGATTCCTCCGCTGATGAGGACGCTGCCGTCGAGCAAGGTAGTGGTGTGCCACTGCCGCGGCGTCGCGACGGTGGTCGTAAGGAGATGCCATCGGCCCGTCGCGGGCTCGAATTCTTCGATGCTGGTCAAGGCAACATTCTCTTCGCCGTCACCGCCGCCGACGGCGAAAACATTCCCACATTTTTCGGAAGAGGATCCGACCATGAGAGGCGACCGGATGCAGCCTTCGCCCGCGCGTTGTCCGTTCTCGTCTTTGTCATCCTCCTGAAAATGAAGCGCTGCGGAGCGACCGCTCGCAGCTGACAGAGAAGTTGGGTCGGTTGAGAATCGCGGCTCTTTGCAGCGGGCGAGACTGGGAAATTGCGCGCGGCGTTTTCTGCGGCAAAGATGTTTGATGCCGGATGAACTCCTCGCGCCCGATCCTCAGTGGTATAAAGACGCGGTTATCTACGAGCTGCACGTCAAGACGTTTCACGACAGCGACGGCGACGGGATTGGTGATTTCCGCGGGCTGATCGAGAAGCTCGACTACCTTCAGGAACTGGGGGCGACCGCCATCTGGCTGCTCCCATTTTATCCTTCGCCGTTGCGTGACGACGGTTACGACATTGCAGATTATTTCGATGTCAATACGAGTTACGGCTCGCTCTCGGATTTCAAGTCCTTCCTCGCCGCGGCGCATGAACGCGGGCTGCACGTAATCACGGAGCTGGTCATCAATCACACGTCGGACCAGAATCCATGGTTCCAGGCGTCGCGCCGCGCGGCGCCGGGATCGCCGGAGCGCGAGCTGTATGTCTGGAGCGAGACGCCGGAGAAATACAAAGACGCGCGAATCATCTTTAAAGATTTCGAGACCTCCAACTGGGCGTGGGACCCGATTGCGAAGGCATATTACTGGCACCGGTTTTACTCGCATCAACCGGATCTGAATTTCGAGAATCCGGCCGTTCATGAGACGGTGCAGAAGGTGCTCGACTTCTGGCTGAGCATGGGGGTCGATGGACTGCGACTGGACGCGATCCCGTACCTTTACGAGCGCGAGGGGACCAATTGCGAGAACCTTCCGGAGACGCACGACTACCTCAAGAGGCTGCGCGCCCACATGGAGGCGAAGTTCCCCGGCCGCATGCTCCTCGCGGAAGCGAACCAATGGCCGGAAGATGCGGTGAAGTATTTCGGCGAAGGCGACGAGTCGCACATGAATTTCCATTTCCCGCTTATGCCGCGGATGTTCATGTCGTTGCAGATGGAGGATCGGTTCCCGATCATCGACATCCTCGACCAGACGCCGGCGATTCCTGAGAGCTGTCAGTGGGCGATGTTCCTGCGCAATCATGACGAGCTGACGCTCGAGATGGTGACGGACGAGGAGCGCGATTACATGTGGCGCGTCTATGCGACCGATCCGACGGCGCGGATCAATCTCGGCATCCGCCGCCGCCTCGCGCCGCTCCTCGCAAATAACCGGCGCAAGATCGAGCTGCTCAACATTCTCCTTTTCTCGATGCCGGGCACGCCGGTGCTCTACTACGGCGACGAGATCGGGATGGGCGACAATTTCTATCTCGGCGATCGCAACGGCTGTCGCACCCCGATGCAGTGGAGCAGCGATCGCAACGCCGGTTTTTCGAAGGCAAATCCGCAGCAGCTTTATCTGCCAATCACGATCGATCCTGAGTACCATTACGAGGCGATCAACGTCGAGAACCAGCAGAAGAACCTTTCCTCGCTCCTCTGGTGGATGCGGCGTGTGATCGCGATGCGAAAAAACTTCCGCGCCTTCTCGCGCGGTTCGCTCGAGTTTCTGCTCCCGGATAATCCGAAGGTCCTTGTCTTTCTGCGGCGGCACGAGAACGAGACCATTTTGGTGATTGCGAATCTCTCGCGTTTCTCGCAGCCGGTGGAGCTGGACCTTGCGCGCTTTTCCGGCTGCGTTCCGATGGAGATTTTCAGTCGCAATTTTTTTCCGACGATCAGGAAAGCTCCTTACTTCCTCACCATCGGCCCGCACGGCCACTACTGGTTCGCCTTCCAGTCACAGGCCGCGAAACGCGCGACCAAAAAGCGGGTTGCGCCGACGATCGAGGCGGAGCCGAATCTGAGCGCCCTCTTGCAGAATAATCAGCGCGCGCGGCTCGAGCGCCAGATTTTGCCGGATTATCTGCGCACCTGTCGCTGGTTTGGCGCAAAGGCGCGCACCATCCGCGAGATGCGGATCATCGAGCAAATCCCGGTCGGCGACGGCGAAGGGGCGGCGCAATTGTGGCTCCTGCAGGTCGACTACACCGATGGGGCGCCGGACATTTATTCGTTGCCGGTGCAGTTAACGATGAGCCCGGCGGGCGAAGCGCTGGCGCGCTCTTCGCCGCAGGGAGTTATCGCGCGGATCGGTCATCGCGCGGTGCTGCATGATGCGATCTGGGATCCAGCATTCCGCGAAAATCTCTTTCGTCTGATGGCGACGGGTGCGGATTTGAAGAGCCGCAACGGCCGTCTTGTCGGCGTCGGGAGCAGCATTCTGGCGCAAGAGCCTAACGACAAGGTACCGCCGTCGCAGGTTCTCCAGGCCGAGCAGAGCAACTCCTCGATGCTTTTTGAAAACCGCTTTTTTCTCAAGCTCTACCGCAAGCTGGAGGACGGGATGAATCCCGATGTTGAGCTGACCCGTTTCCTGACGGAAGAGCAGCAGTTCGCGCATGTCCCGGCGTTCGTCGGCGCGATCGAGTATCGCCGGCAGCGCTCCGAGCCGACGGTCGTCGCGCTCCTCCAGGCGGCTGCGCCTAACGAGGGAGACGCGTGGAAGCTGACCCTCGACGCCGTCGGCCGCTACTTCGAGCGGGTCTTGGCGATGAAGAGTGAATTGCAAACGATCGGCGCCTCCCCCGGCCCGCTGCTCGATGAATTGCTCGGCGGGATTTATCCCGAAAAGGCGAAGCTGATCGGACAGCGGACGGGCGAGATGCACCTCGCGCTGGCGGCCCAGCCTAACGACAAGCGTTTCGCGCCTGAGCCCTTCAACGCCATGGCGCAGCGCTCCGTCTTCCAATCAATGCGAGCCTCGCTCCGGCGGACGTTTGGGCTTTTGCAAAAGAAGCTACCCAATCTTCCGGAGGCCTTTCGCCCTGAAGCCGGGCAGGTCCTGGCGGCCGAGCAGCGGATCCTCACCGCCGAACAGCAGACCCTCGATCGCCACGCGAATGCGACGAAGATTCGCATCCACGGCGACTATCATCTCGGGCAGGCGCTCTACACGGGCAAAGATTTCGTCATCCTCGATTTCGAAGGCGAACCGGCGCGGCCATTAAGCGAGCGCAAACTGAAACGCTCTGCCCTGCGCGACGTGGCGGGGATGATGCGCTCCTTTCAATACGCTGCCTACAGCGCGCTCTGGCAGCCGGCGATGCGATCGGAAGACGTGCCTTTTCTCGAGCGCTGGGCCGATCTTTGGTATCGGCAGATGAGCGCAATCTTTCTCGCCAGCTATCTCGAAACAGCCGCGGGCGCGAACTTCCTCCCACAAAAACGGGAGGATTTCACTGTCCTGCTGGAGGCGTATCTGCTCGACAAGGCGGTCTACGAGGTCGGTTACGAATTGAATCATCGGCCCGACTGGGTGGTGATCCCGGTGCGCGGAATCAAGCACATCCTGAATCTCGCCTGAAGTCGACTCTCGTTCGTTAGGCGGGAATAATGCATTCAAGCGCGGCTCTCAATTTTTGATGAAAGAACTTCTCGTCGGGTTCCTGTTAATGTTAGGCACGCAGATGGTTTCTTCCGCGACCGAAACGCGTTTCGAGAGCGGACCGGCGCAGACTTCGCTGGTCGAACTTTATACTTCCGAAGGCTGCAGCAGTTGTCCGCCAGCCGAGGCGTGGATGAGCCACCTGAAGAGCGATGCGGGCCTCTGGAAAAATTTTGTTCCGCTCGCGTTTCACGTTGATTATTGGGATCGACTGGGCTGGCGCGATCGCTTTTCCTCCCCACAATGGACGGAGCGGCAGAGAAATTATGCCGCACTCTGGCGGAGCGAGTCCGTCTACACCCCGGCGGTGGTGTTGAACGGGCGCGAAGAGCGCGACTGGTCAAGCGCGAACCCGTCTCAGCCTAACGAGAAGCTGGTCGGCGTCCTGAGGGTGACATCAGCCGATGGCAAGAGTTTCACCTTCGACTTCAAGCCCGCGACAGGCGGCACGGCGGACTACGAAGCGCATCTCGCGCTCTTGGCTTCCGGGATTTCGACGAATGTTCGGGCCGGAGAAAACAGCGGACGAAATTTGGAGCACGACTTCGTCGTCCTCAATCTTCAGAGTGTCGCGCTCAAATCCGAAGCCGGCGAGGCAAAAGCTCGCCTAACGATAAGTGCGAATGTTGAATCGGGAGCGCGCAGAGCCGTCGCTGCCTGGGTGAGTCGCCGGGGCCAGCTCGCAGCGGTGCAGGCGACCGGCGGCTGGCTGCCATAGCGGCGTTCGCGCCAGTAAGGGATTCGAGCAGAACGACAAGCGAGGTCGATTTCATTATCTCGCGACGGGTTGAATTATTTTCTCGACCTGATCGATCCCGGCTCTAGAAAAGAGGCGGCGATGAAGATTTCGCGAGCCCCTGTTCTCCTCTCGCTGCTCCTGCTCTTCGCACATCTCGCGCTCCCCAGCCCTAACGAGGGCACGCGCTCGCGCATCAATCGTCTCCCAGTCAACTCGAGCAACGTCGCCAGTATCGGCTACAGTCGGCATCTGCGCGCGCTTGAGATTGAGTTTACGCGCGGCGCAATCTATCGCTTTCTTGAAGTTCCGCCGGTGATGTATCGAAAACTGATGGCGGCTGAATCGAAAGGTCATTTCATCGCGGAGAACATCCGCGGGAAATTTCGTTTCGTTCGCGTTCGTCCAATCCGGAAACATCCAGTTGCGCAGGGGCAACCGGAGCCTTGAGGAGCATTCTTCCTCGGCAAAAATCGCTGTGGGCGATTTTTTCTGTGGCGAAACAATCCGCAGAAAGTTTGCAAATTTCGCGTTGACGGATTGCGCGTCTGCGATATTTTGTTCGTCCGCTGATGGCGGTCCCGGTTCCCCGGGGTGTTCTTCTAGGCTCAACGCGAGCCGCGGTTTGTTGATCCAGCAAACGGGCGGCGTCTGTCGTGGAGTGGAAGGAAGACGATTGATCTTTGACAGTGCAATTCTGATTTCGTCATCACGACGGAATTTTTATACGAACGAAATCAGAAGGTAGAAGTCAGCGAAAATTGAATTGTGCGTTATACGTCGAGTTTCTTTGATTAAAAATTTCGCCGGTTTTCACGAACCGGTGATCTCAATTAAGTAAGATCGGACGAACCTGCCTCGAGCCCACGGGCGCGAGAGCAGGCAAGAATGGTCAGAAATTGTCGGTCCTTTAGCGAGGGCTGACGCAAACTTTGTCCGGAGTCGAGCAATCGACCACCGGCTCCAAAATTTTTACGGAGAGTTTGATTCTGGCTCAGAACGAACGCTGGCGGCGTGGATAAGACATGCAAGTCGAACGGGACTTTTGCTGGTAGCAATACCGGCAAAAGTTTAGTGGCGAACGGGTGCGTAACACGTGGGGAATCTGCCGAGAAGTGGGGGATAGCTCGTCGAAAGGCGAATTAATACCGCATATGATCAGCCAAGACATCTTGGCGACATCAAAACCGGGGCAACCTGGCGCTTCTTGATGACCCCGCGGCCTATCAGCTAGTTGGTGAGGTAACGGCCCACCAAGGCTATGACGGGTAGCTGGTCTGAGAGGACGACCAGTCACACTGGAACTGAGACACGGTCCAGACACCTACGGGTGGCAGCAGTCGAGAATTTTTCTCAATGGGGGAAACCCTGAAGGAGCGACGCCGCGTGGAGGATGAAGGCTTTCGGGTTGTAAACTCCTGTCATTTGAGAACAA
>DASXDC010000197.1:0-10263 GCA_036490855.1 Chthoniobacterales bacterium | reverse complement strand
AACTCGCAACTCGTCAAACGCGAGGCGGTGGAATACTACGGTTATCCCGAGGCACGAATCGATGTCGTGCCTAACGGCGTCCCGCTGCGAGATTTTCGAACCGACCCCGAGACGCGCCGGCTGCGTCGCAAAGTCCTCCGCCTCGACGAGGAGGAAATCGCCGTTCTTTTCGTCGGTTCCGGCTGGCAACGCAAGGGCGTGCGTTTCGCCGTCCGTGCCGTTAATTCGTTAGGCAAAAACTTTCGCCTCCTCGTCGCCGGACGCGGCCGGAAACGTTTGGCGCGCGGCCGCTCGATTCACCGTCTCGGCGCGGTCCGCGATCTCCCGGCGCTTTATGCCGCGGCCGATATTTTCCTTTTGCCCACCCTCTACGATCCGTTTTCTAACGCCTGTCTCGAAGCGATGGCGAGCGGCTTGCCGGTCATCACGACACGCGATAACGGCTTCAGCGAGATCATCGAGAACGGGGTGCACGGCTCGATTCTCGAGTCCGCTTCGGAGACCGCACCAATCCGCGACGCGCTTCTTTATTGGGCCGACCCCGAGCGACGTCGCACCGCCCGCTCAGCCATCCTGGAACGCGCGGCTCACTACGATATTTCGATCAATGTCGGCCGCACTCTCGCGGCGCTGCATCACGCACCGAGCGCGGAATCCCGATCGGGAAAAATCCGAAATACCTGATCGAGCCGTGCGATCTCGAAGATCGGCCGCACCCCATCCTGCAATCCGCTCAGGGCAAATGTTCCGCCGTAGCCCTCGATGTTTTGCATCGCTTCAATCAGGACGGCGAGACCGGAGCTGTCGATGTAAGTGACCTTCGAAAGATCGACTACGACGGCGCTCGGCTTGGCGGCGACGAGATTGGAAAGCGAAGTGCCGATCTGCGGCGAAACGTGGAGATCGATTTCGCCTTCGAGAGGCAGAACGGCCGGTTGAGTCTTTGCCATGGCAGGTGGCACAGCATGTCACCGTTGCCCTCCGCGTCAATTGGTCGCCCCTGAAGCTACCAGCCGAGTTCCTTTATTCGCGCTTCCACATCCGAGAAATCATCTAAGATCACGTCCGGCTGCTGCGCGGACAATTGCTCCCGCGAAAATCCGCCGGTCGCGACCGCGATCGTGCGCGCGCCGATCGCTTTGCCACAGGCGATATCGTGCGGAGTGTCGCCGATGACGTCGATCGCGGCGGCGGCAAATTCCAAGCCGCAATTTTCCCGCGCGCGCCGGCGGGCAAAAGCGCCGAGCTGGTTCCGGTCGTGATGATCGTCCGCAAAAGCGCCAAAGGCAAAGAAGTGCCAGAGCCCGTAATGTTCAAGCTTTAGCTTCGCGCCGCGCTCCACGTTACCGGTCAACAGCGCGAGCACGTTTTCAGGACGTTTTTCGAGCCGCTGGAGCAATTTCCTGATCCCGGGCAGAACTCGTCCCGGGCATCGCGGCAGCTCGTCCGCCAGCCGCTCGACGTAGCGATCGAGGAAACGCTTCGTCTGCTTTTCGTTAGGCTCGATCTTCTGCTTGCGCAAAATCTGGTGCACAATCCCGCTGTCGGTCCGCCCCGCGATCTCAATCCCGTCGAGCTTGTCCGTGATTCCGAATTGATCCCGCAGGACATCCCGCAAAGCCTGCAGCCCCGCGCCGGCCGTGTGGACGAGCGTGCCGTCGATGTCGAAAAGGAGCAGGCGTTTTGGAGTCGAAGATTGCAGGACGCAGATTTCAGATTGAAAAGCCAAGCTGGCAATCCGAAATCTGAAATTTGCAATCGACCACTCTTTATCGCGGACGGCTCGCACCTTCGCCCACCGGCCATCTCCACGCCGGTCACGCACGTACTTTTTGGGGTGCCCGGCAACGTTGTCGGGCGCGCGGCGGCAGGCTCGTCTTACGTGTCGAGGATCTCGATCGCGACCGTTGCCGGCCGGAATTTCGAGAGGCGATCTTCGAAGATTTGAAGTGGTTTGGGCTGCGCTGGGATGAAGGCCCATTTCTGCAGAGCGAACGCTATAAATTCTATCGGGAAGCATGGACGAGGTTGCGTGAGCGCGGCTTGATTTATCCCTGCAGTTGCTCGCGCCGAGATGTCGCGAGCGCCGCTGGCGCGCCGCATCCCGAAGATGAAGAACCGATTTATCCTGGCACCTGCCGGCTGAGCCGCCTGACGATTTCGCGAGCGGAAAATCCGGCAGGAGTGAACTGGCGCTTCCGCGTGCCGGAAGGCGAAGAGCTTTTCTTCCACGATCAATCTGCCGGACCGAAACGAGCCGTCGCGGGTGTCGATTTCGGCGACTTCGTCATCTGGCGCAAAGACGATGTCCCGGCCTACCAACTCGCAGTCGTGGTCGATGACGCCGCGATGCGGATCACCGAAGTGGTGCGCGGGGCTGATCTGCTCCGCTCCACTTTTCGGCAGTTGCTTCTCTATCGTGCCCTCGGATTCGCCGCTCCGGAATTTTGCCACCTGCCGCTCGTCACCGATTCGTTAGGCAGACGCCTCGCGAAACGAAATCACGCCCTCAGTTTACGCGCTTTGCGCGCGGCGGGCGAGAGGCCGGCGGAAATTCGGCGCCGCCTCGCTACTTCGGCCCGTGGATCTGCCACAGCCCAATGAGGCTGATGAAAAAAGCGAGCAGCGCGAGCGCTCCTGTCGCCAAAATGGCGGTCGCGACCGGATCTTTTTCCTTTGGCCGGTGCGGAAAGGGCGAGGCGTTGGCGAAATCAGCCGGCTTCTCACTCGTCTCCGCCGGCCGCGCCTCGATCTCCGCCGCGTCAGGCAACGGTTGCGCCGCGCCGGTCGCGTCGGTTTCATAGCGAGCTTCTACTTTTCCAAAGCGCAGGCGGTCGCCGACGCGCAGAAACACATCTGTCACCAACTCGCTGTTGACGCGCGTGCCGTTGGTCGAAGCGAGATCCTTCAGCTGATATCGCTCGCCGATCAGCGAAAGCTGCGCATGCCGGCCGGAGACGGAGGGATCGTTGATCTGGATCATGTTATCGGGCGCGCGCCCGATCGTGATCCGCTCCTCGCTCAACTCGTGCGAGACGCGACCGGAATCCAGATAGACGGACAGTTTCGGCATGACGGTTTGTATCAGGCCGGCCGGCGAACTGCAATCGGAGTGGGTCTGGGAACCTGCGTCTACTTTTTCCGAAAGACCTCGACCGCATTCCATTCCTCAACCGGCGGCGCGTTCTCATACTCGAGCGCGCGTTCCAGATACATCCGGGCGAGGAAGTCGTTAGGGTAAAATTCCAGGAAATTGCGGAGCAGAATTTTTGCCTGCCGGAAATCGCGCTGCCGGAATTTTTGGAACGCCTCTTCGTAAGCCTCGAGATGACGCAAGAGATCGCCCTCGAATGTTTCTTCGCGCGTCCCGATCAGGGTCGCGATCTCGACCGGGGCCGATTTCCCTTTCACCTGCACCCGCGCGACGGAGCGAACGTGGAACTGCTCGCGCACGAACTCAGTCGCGGTCGGGCCGAGGAGAATATCGACCGCATAGGTTCTCGTTAGGCCCTCGATCCGGGAAGCGAGATTGACGGCGTCGCCGATAACGGTCGGATCCGCTTTTTCCTGCGAGCCGATATTGCCGCCGAGGACGTCGCCCTGGTTGATCCCGATCCCAATCGCGAAGGGTGCGATCCCGCGCGCGTGCCAACCGGTGTTCAGGAGCTTTAGTTCCCGCCGCATCGCGAGCGCGGCCCGGGCCGCCATGCGCGCGTCCTCCGCCGGCCCGCAACTCCGCACGTTGCCCCACACCGCCATGACGGCGTCGCCGATGAATTTATCCAGCGTCCCGCCGTTTTCGAAGACCGCCGTCGTCATCCGGCTCAAATATTCGTTCAGTTGCCTAACGAGCGCTTCGGGATCGGCGTGCTCCGTCAGGCTGGTGAACCCGACGATATCGGAAAAGAGAACGGTCGCCGGAATTCGCACGCCTTTCAGGCTGCTGTAGAAGCTCCCGGGATTATCGAGAATCTCCTTCACCAGATTCTTCGAGACGTAACGCTCGAGCGTGCGCCGGGTGCGGAGCTTCTCGATTCGCTCCAAGAAATAATCGAAGCCTAACGAAAAGAGACCGCTGAAGAGAAAGACGGTCAGGACTGGAACAGTCAGGACGAGGAGCCCGTTCCGGTCGTAGACGATCCGAACCAGAGCGAGGTAGACAAGCGCCAACCCGATCACGAGAAGAAACGCGGTCAGCGGACGCCGGACGAAGCCGATCAGTCCCCAGGCGAAAAGGCCGGCCGCGACCACGAGGACGAGGTCGAGCCAGAGCGGCGTGGGGCGCAAAAATTCGCCGGCCATCGCGGCCGCCATCGCTTCGAGATGGAGTTTCGGCCCCGGCCGGTTCGGACCGAGAGGCGTATCGACCACGTCATGCAGGATCTGCGCCGACGCGCCCACCACCACGATCTTGTTCCTGAAAAAAGCGCCGTCGTGATAATTGGCGTGCCAGAGCTTGTCGTCGAAGACTTCGTAGAGCGGCCGCGCCGGATAGGCGTCATTCGCACTGAAGCGGAGGAGGTGCGCCGCGTGATCGCGCGGAATATCGGCCGCCAGTCCGATCTGAGCGAGAGCACGGGCCGCGAGCGAATAATACGTTTCCTCACTCGGGTGCGGCGGGAGTCCGGCGAGTTGACGATCCGTCAGGGAAAAAGGAACGGCGCGGGTTCGAAGATCGACCGGATCGGGGAAGAAATTGACGTAGCCGACACGCGGATCGAGCAACTGCGGTGGAGGAATGAGAACATCGTTAGGCACGACCGCCTGCAGCATGTTGCTGGCGTCGAAGTTTGCCGCTAGCACGACTTTGTTCCGATAACGATCGAGCGCGGCGTGGAAGGCCGGGTCGCCGTCGTTAGGCGGGTTGAAAACAAGGTCGAAAACGACGACCCGCGCGCCGGAAGCGAAGAGCCGGTCGAGGAGGAGAGCCCAGACTTCACGCGACCACGGGAACGGCCGCGCCGTCATGAGCTGGATCGCGCGATTCTGCTCGTTCTCGCCCGGGACCGGGGGCGGCATTTGCAAGCTGCTTTGGTCGATCCCGAGAAAAACGAAATCGCGCCGGGTCGGCGTTTTGCGACCCTGTTTCTCGAGGAAATCCTCGAACCGCTTTTCCCCTGACCAGACGGCCGGAAGGAACGGCAGATCCGGCGCGAGACGCAGGAGTAGAACCAGCCCCATCCAAAAAAGACAGATTGCCCCGATGACGAGGAAGCGATGCCGGCCGAGCCAATGCACGGCGCCATTCTAGAAAAGCGCCCGCATCCTGCCAGCGCCAAGTTTGCCGGCGTCGCCTCCGCCCCGAAATCGGAGGAGGAGATCCCGCCTAACGAGAGCGCACGACTAAGCGATGAAACAGTCGGGCAATTTTATCCAATCCCTCTCGTGCAGAGATTGATCCGCTAATAACCGACCGGCGAGAGAAATTGAAACGCCACCACCCGACCGCGCTGGAAAGAAACGGTCTTCACCGGATAACTGACCGTGGCCGGGAATGGATAGTAAAACGGATCCCAATACGGATCGACGAACGCGCCATAGAACCGGCGGCCACCGTGCCGTCCATAAAATCCGACCGAGCCGGCGTAGCCCCATCCATAGCCGATGCCACCGTAGCCGTACGGCCCGTAAGCCGCGGTTGAAGTCGTGTAGACCCAGGTTTCCGTCGGCACGCCGCGCACCATCCCGGCCGCCTTTTGCTGCGGTTGTCCCCACGCGATGTAGACCGCTTCCTGGGATATGCCACCCTCGATCTTGCCCTGGCTAACGAGCGCCTTTTGATTCGGCGAGAGTTGTTCGAATGCCGATCGATTCGCGTCGATGCGCGTGCTCACGGTACTGCAGCCAGAAAGAACCAACGCGCCCGTTGCGATGCACGCCAACAGCGCCCCCGAAAACATTTGACGCTTCATAACGGAAAGTAGGCCCGGCCCGAAGAGCGTCAAACCGCAGGACACCCGGAAGGGTAACGACCCTGTTACAGCGGGTCGTGCGAGGCGGGAAGGGGTCGGCGCCAAGCCGCGCTTTCGCTTCGCGCTTTCCGATTCGCTTTCCTGCGATCCTTGATTCAGAAAACGCTCCGCAGTAGCCTCGGCCATGGAGGATCGCTTCGGGCATCGCATCTCGTACTTGCGCGTCTCCCTCACCGATCGCTGCAACGAACGGTGCACCTATTGCATGCCACAGGAGCTGCAGGAATGGCTCCCGCGTCACGACATTCTCTCCTTCGAGGAAACGCTCCGCCTCATCCGGATCGCGAGCGGGCTGGGCGTAACGAAAATCCGTCTCACCGGCGGCGAACCACTCACCCGCCGCGATGTTATCCAGCTCTTCCGCCGACTCCCCAGCCTAACGAATCTGCGCGACATCGGCCTTTCCACTAATGGCACTCTCCTGACCCGCGAAATCGAGCCTGGCCTAACGATGGCGGAGGCGGTCCGCGCCTGTGGCTTCAGGTCGGTCAATATCTCGCTCGACACCCTCGACCGCGCGGAATACGCCCGTATCACCGGGCGCGATCTTTTGCCGGAAGCGATCGCCGGGATCGAGGCCGCGCTCGCCGCTGGTTTTCCGCAGGTGAAAATCAACTGCGTCCTGATGCGCGGCCGGAACAATTCCAGCCTAACGAATCTGGTCGAGTTCGCAGCCGAACGAAATCTGCTCCTGCGTTTCATCGAGCTGATGCCAGTGAGCACGACCGAGGTCCTAACCGAATCGAATTTCCTCCCGGTGGCGGAAGCAAAGCGCGCCCTCGAGACGAAATATGGCCCGCTCATTCCGCAGCCCGAGTTCAAAACCAACGGGCCGGCCAGCTATTATCAGATTCCCGGACGCGAGCAGCGCGTCGGTTTCATCGGCGCGATGACCAATCTGCATTTCTGCGAGAGCTGCAACAAACTGCGGCTGACCTGCGACGGAAAACTGCGGCCCTGCCTCGGCAGTTATCTCGAATTCGACATCATGCGGCCGCTCCGCGCCGGCGCGAGCGACGAGGAGCTGCGACAGTTTTTTCTCGACGTCGTCGAGCGCAAACCGGAGCAGCACGATTTCCGTACCACTTATCAGCCGGGCCGCACGATGGTCGCGATCGGCGGCTAGCCTAACGCCTAACGAATGACGGAACTGACCCATATCGCGAGCGACGGAAGCGCGAAAATGATCGACGTCTCGGCCAAGCCGCTGAGCCACCGCGAAGCGATCGCGAGCGGCCGGATCGAACTGCAGCCCGCGACGCTCGAGCTGATCGCCGCCGACCGGATCGCGAAAGGGAATGTCTTCGCGACTGCCCGCCTCGCCGGCATCCAGGCCGCGAAACAAACCGCGCAGCTCATCCCGCTCTGCCACACCCTCGGCCTGAGCCATCTCGAACTTGGCCTAACGACTAACGACGACGGCGTCGAGGCGACCTGCACCGCCCGCACCACCGCCCAGACCGGCGTGGAAATGGAAGCGCTCGTTGGGGTGAGCGTCGCCCTCCTCACAATCTACGACATGTGCAAGGCGGTCGATAAGAGGATGCGAATTGGCGACGTACACCTGGTTTCGAAGACGAAGAAAGCGGTTGGGGAAAAATTGGCGTAATGAACGCGACTCAACACTCCAACACTCCAACACTCCCACACTCCAACACGCCATCTCTTCAGGTCGGAATCGTCACCGTTTCCGATCGCGCCAGCCGCGGCGAATACGACGATCTCGGCGGCCCGGCCTTGAAAGAAGCGGCCCGGAAAAATAACTGGACCGTCCTCGCCGAAGCGATTGTGCCCGATGAAATCGCGCCTTTGCAGAACGCCATCCGCTCATTCGCCGATCAAGGTTGCGGATTGATCCTAACGACTGGCGGTACCGGCATCGGGACGCGCGACATCACCCCGGAAGCGATCCGCGGCCTGATGCGGGTTGAGCTGCCCGGGTTCGGCGAAGTGATGCGCGCGGAATCGATGAAGATCACGCCTAACGCCATCCTTTCGCGCAACCTCGCGGTGGTCGTCGCGCAATCGCTCGTCATCGCGCTCCCGGGCAAACCGAGCGGCGCGCTCGAATGCCTCGGCTTCGTGACCGGCGCCATCCCGCACGGCGTCGCGCTCGCCCAGCGCGTCCCGACTTCCTGCTAAGCCTTGGCATTTTCTCGAATCCAAAACCGATCCTCAGCGCATCTCACCAGAGAATCCGATTATGAAAAAAACGAACCTTCTCGCAGCGCTCTCGCTCCTTCTCCTCTTCTCCACGGGTTGTGAATGGAAAGGCATCCGCGGCAATGGCGACATCAAGACGGAGCAACGCCCGGTGAGTTCCTTCACACGGGTCGACGCGGGCGGGTTTTACGATCTCGAATGGGAGCCGGGCGCTCCCGCCTGCAGCGTCACGACCGACGAAAATCTTCTTTCTCATGTCACGACGAAGATGGAAGGAGACATCCTGAAAATCGAGCTGCGCGACACGATCGCACCGACCCACGGAATAAAAATCGCGATCTCAAGTCCGTCGCTCGCGGGCGCGAGTTTGAGGGGCGCGCTCCGCTTCGACGCGACCCAATTAAAGGGTCCGACTTTCGCTCTCGAAACAAGCGGCGCGAGTAAAGTGAATCTCTCCGGAAAAGTGAATCGGCTCCTCGCCAGCCTGACCGGCGCGAGCAAGTTGCACGCGACCGATCTTGCCGCGGATGACGTCGAGCTCTCCGTCACTGGTGCGGGTAAGGGCGAGGTCAATGCTTCCAATCTTCTCCGCGCCGCCATCACCGGCGCAGGCAAAGTGAGCTACAGCGGCCATCCGAAATCGGTCGAAAAGAAAATTACTGGCGCGGGCAGGATCGAGGCGAGCGACTAGTCCGATCCTTGATCAGTTTGCGAAAAGCGCAGGAGAATTTCCGTCCGCAAGCCGCGGCATGAATTCGCAGCCTGTCTTCCAACTTTTCGGCCCCGCCCACCTCGTCGTCATTCTCCTCACCGTCGGCGTGCCCGTCATCCTTGGCCTGGGACTTCGCCTAACGAATTCACGCCGGGTGGATCGGGCGGTCGCGATCTGCCTCGGGCTGCTCCTCCTCACGAACTACCTCGGCTACGCCATCTATCTCCGGAGCCAGCAGCTCTTCGCCTGGCGGCAGGCGCTCCCGTTTCAGCTCTGCGATTGGGCCATGTTCACGGTTATCATCGCTCTTCTCACGGAACGTCCGCGCTGGATGGAAGTCTCCTATTTCTGGGGAATCGGCGGGACCTTCCAGGCCATCCTCACGCCCAATCTGCGCGCCGGCTTTCCCGATATCCGCTTCATCAGCTTCTTCATCGGGCACTGCGGGATTGTCGCGGGCGTGATCTATCTCCTGATCGCGCGGCGTTTCCGACCGTCGTTAGGCGCAGTCTGGCGGACCCTCGCCTGGTCGCAACTTTATCTGGTCGCGACGCTGACGATCGATTGCCTAACGAAAGTTAATTACGGCTTTCTTCTTCACAAACCGGAGGCGCCTTCCATCCTCGACTACCTCCCGGCCAATCACCTCCTCTACCTCCTCGGCCTCGAAGCTCTCGCGCTCCTCTTCTTCGCGATTCTCTATCTGCCATTCGTCTTTGCCGGCAAAAGGCGCGGCGCTCAGCTCATGAGCGATGCCTGATGCGCGGCGTCGAGGGCGGCGAAGAGCGTGGCGGCACGGCTGTTCAAGTGCATCAACGTGCGATCGAGGACCGCAGACTCCCGCGGATCGGAAGAGGGAAAAAACCCGTCGGCTGAGCCGGGGAAAACGATGTAGCGAATGATCGGGCGCTCCGTGCCGCCGGAGCGCGGATTGGCCGCGGCGTCGCCAAGCAGCTGGCGCGCGACGGCGATCGAAGCTTCGCCGACGTGGACTTTCGGTCCGGAATCAGCCGCGATCGCATGCGCTATTTTGCCATTCGTCGTATTGACGACGAGCGCATAGTCGCCTAACGAAGCGCCGCCGAGGTGCCCGCCCGGCAGGACGATGTAGGGGACCGATTCGGAATCGACGTAACGCATCGGATCGGTATTCGCGCGTGTGCGATCCTGCAGCGAGGTGGTCGAAATGAGATACCCGGGCGCCGGGTCGGTTGCCTTCTGGGGGATCGGCGTCCCGGAAGCATCAGTCAGGACGCCGATCCAGCGACCGTGCGGTACGCTGGGGTTCTTGCCATTGTCGTCGAAGTCGAGCCCTTGGTTGCGAATCTTATACGCCCGATAGGCGCCGTCGGCATCGATCGTCATCCCGGTCTTGAAGTAGATGGCGCGCCCGTCGCGCGTTTCAAAAATCGGCAA
>DASXDC010000196.1:0-3204 GCA_036490855.1 Chthoniobacterales bacterium | reverse complement strand
AGGATGCCCAGCTCCGGAGGATTGATCAGGTCGTCGGCGGAATTGATCGCGAGGAGCGGCGCGCGAATTTTTTCCAGATCCGGCCCCGGATCGTAGTCGCGCGAAGCTTCGACCGCGTAGAGGACATCGTTGGCATCGGCGGATTTGAGGTAATTGTTCACGAAATGATCGAGAACCTCGTCTGTTTTCGCGAGAGTCGAGGCTTGTCGTTGCCGGATGAGCGGGTTGCTGCTCATGAACCAGAGCATCTCGGCTGCCGTGCGCAGACTCGGCGGCTGCGTTTGATATTCGCCACTCTTCCACGCGAGATCGTTGCGGATCGCATCAATAATGACGCGCCGCCACACCCGATTGCGCCCTGAGATTTGCGTCGGCAGGCTGGCCAAAGGCATCAGCGCGTCCATGAAGTCGGGATAAAATTCGCCCCACATCCACGTGTGCATGCCGCCCATCGAAGTGCCCATGACAAGCCGTGCGTGATTCACCCGAGTCCGTCGGTCAACAGGCGATGCTCCGCCTCGACCATGTCGCGATAGCCGTAGCGCGGAAATTTCGCGTGCAGTCCGTCGCTTGGCTTGCTCGATTTTCCATGGCCGATGTCGTCCGGCAGGATGATGTAAAACTTGTTCGCGTCGAGCGGTTGCCCGGGTCCGAAAAGCTCGCCGGCAAATTCCGGCCGGATAAATTGCCCGCCACTCCCGGTCGTGCCGTGCATGATCAGAACGGCGTTAGTCTTTAGGCCCTTATTCATTCTTCAACGGTTTGCCGAGAGTGCGGTAATGGAGGCGCAGCTCTGGGAGGATGGCGCCGGACGTGAAATGGAAACCGCGGAGGGTGAAGTCGCCTTCGTTAGGCAATGGATAATCTGCTGCCTGCAGGAAACTCGTGAAGGCGATGACGGAGAAGAAAATCAGCGGACGAAAGAAAGTTTTCATCGCCGGAAGATGGCTCTCCTGTTTTCCGTAGACCAGAGCAAAAGCAGGTAGTGGCTCAGTTGAAATCGAACCACTACCAAAGCGGATTTCGGTCTCGAGTTGTCTCTTGCTCGAGCGGGAGACTGTTGTTCGCGCGACGGCTGTGTTATCGAAGCTCGCGATGAAAAACTATTGGCTCGTGAAACAGGAACCGGCGGCCTACTCGTGGGACGACTTTGTGCGCGACGGCCGGACCGATTGGACCGGGGTGCGAAATTTCCTCGCTCGGAAAAATCTGCGCGCGATGCGGAAGGGCGACGCGGTTTTTTTCTATCATAGCGTGAGCGAGAAAGCGGTCGTCGGCATCGCGCAGGTAACGCGGGAGGCCTTTCCCGATCCAACGGCTGAAGAGGGTGACTGGAGCGCGGTCGAATTGAGGCCGGTCAAGCCGTTGAAGAAGCCAATCACGCTCGCGCAGATCAAAGCCGAACCGAAGCTGCGCGAGATCCCGCTCCTGCGCTGCTCGCGGCTTTCCGTCCAGTCGTTAGGCAAGGAAGAGTTCGAAGTGATTTGCCGTCTCTGACTCTTGGCAGACAGAGACGAGGCCGGCCTGATTCGCGTTAGTTTCAACTTGTCCGCTTTTCGGTTCCGGCGACTCTAGCGAGGTGCCGCGCGCGCTTGTCGTTTCCGTTCATGATGTCGCTCCGGCGACGCGGCCGCGGGTGGAGAAAATGCTGAAGGCGCTCACTCGCCTCGGCGTTTCGCGTGCGTCGCTTCTCGTCGTGCCGGATTATCATCGCGCCGGCCGTTCGTTAGGCGATTCCGTTTTCGTCAGTTGGCTGCAGGGATTACAGACGCTCGGTCACGAAATTGTGATCCACGGTTTTTATCATCAGCGGGCGCGCCGGGAACTAGAGTCGGCGCGACAAAAACTCGTCACACGCGTCTACACGGCGGACGAAGGAGAATTTTACGACCTCGACTATGAGGGGGCGCTCCGCCTGCTGCGGGAAGCGCAGAGTGAATTTAGCGCGCGCGGGATTCATCCCGCCGGGTTCATCGCGCCGGCCTGGCTGCTCGGCGCGGAGGCGCAACGGGCGGTGATGGCAGCCGGCTTCCGCTACACGACGACTCTGCGCGGTGTGCGCGACCTGGTTTCCGGTGGAGAATTTCTTTCCCAGTCCCTCGTCTACAGCGTGCGGAGCGATTGGCGCTGTGCCGTCAGTCTCTTTTGGAATCGCACTCTTTTTCGCCACCTGATGCGCAACCCGCTTCTCCGCCTCAGCGTCCATCCACCCGATATCGAACATCCGGGAATCTGGCGCCAGATCGAGGCCCTAACGAGAAGGGGGTTGCGCGATCGGAAACCAGTCACCTATCAGGAATGGCTGACCCAGAAATCTGAAAGCGGCATTCCGCAACCTGAGATGGCATGAGCCGCTGCGATCTTCATCTGCACTCGAAGTTCAGTGATCGATCGGAGGATTGGCTCTTCCGCCGCTTCGATTTCCCCGACAGCTATACCGATCCGGAGGAAATTTATGCGCGGGCGAAGCAGGCCGGAATGGATTTCGTCACCATCACTGATCACGATACAATCGAAGGCTGCCGCGCGATTCTTCATCATGGCGAGGCATTTCTTAGCGAGCAGGTAACGACCTTTTTCCCACAGGATCCATGCAAAATCAGCTTGCTCGTCTGGGGAATTTCCGAGGCGCAACACGCCGAGATCGCGCGATTGCGAGACAATGTTTTCGACCTGCAAACTTTTCTGCAAACGGAGGAAATCGCTCACGCTGTTGCGCACCCGCTTTACAGCATCAATGGGAAGCTCACGACGTCGCACCTCGAGCGGCTCATCCTGCTCTTCCGGCATTTCGAGGGAGTGAATGGACTGCGTGATGCGCTCCTGAGCGACCTCATCCAGCACATCCTCGCCCACCTCACGCCGGCGAAAGTGGAGGAGTTCGCGAAACGCCATGATCTCGCGCCGACTCATCCGGAGCCGTGGAAAAAAATTCTGGTTGGCGGATCCGACGATCACGGCGGTCTTTTCATCGGATCGGTGTTTACTGAAACGGCGAGCACGCGCACGCCTAACGAGTTTCTGGCGCAGGTCCGCGCCGGTCGTTGCAGGCCGCATGGGGAGGGCGGTACGCCGCTCGCTCTCTCCCACGGTTTTTACAATACACTTTCCTGTTTCATCCAGGATCGCTTCACGCAAAAACTCGGACCGAGCGCCGGGCTGGTGGAAAAGATGTTCTCCCGATTCATGGAAGGTCTCGACCCG
>DASXDC010000195.1:0-16130 GCA_036490855.1 Chthoniobacterales bacterium | reverse complement strand
CAGCTCCGGCCCGAGCAGTTCGTAGATTTGCTCCGGTGTTTCGATTCTTTTTCCCGTGAAGGCCTGCTGCGCGATTCTCTGCCCGAGCCCGAAGGCCGCGGCCAGTTGCGCGGCTTTGGCAAACCCGATCCCTTTGATCTTGGCCAGCTCCTTGACCGAGCAACGGCTCAAACGACCCAACGACCCGTAAAGCGCGATCAACTGTCGTCCGACCTCGACCGCATTCGCGCCTTTCAACCCGGTGCGGAGAAGAATCGCGATCAGTTCGGCATCCGTCAGTGCGCTCGCGCCGCGGGCCGCCAATCGTTCGCGTGGCCGATCTTCCGCCGGCATCTCGCGGATCTTGAGCGGGGCGGTCATGAGAAGCGCGGGGAAATTTCCGCCTCCACCGGCAGGTCAGCCGCGCAATTGTTCGAGCAGCTCGCGCAGGGCTTCGCCGAAGCCGAAAAGTGAATCGACGCAGCGATTAGCGGGCAACGGCGCGAGCTCGGACTGCGCTTCGCGAATCAGGTCCGCGGCGGTCTCGATCGCTGCTCCGAGCGCGCCGTCCGCCGGCGAATTCTGCAGGAGCGCGGTTACTTCCTCGAGTTTTCCTTCCAAGACCAGCGCGCAGCAGCGTTCGCGATCGAAGGTCGAAGCTGATTCGAGCAGGGTGAGGACCGGGAGCGTCAGCTTACCTTTGCGCAGATCGGTTCCGAGGGTTTTGCCGGTTTCGCTTTCCGTCCCGGCGATGTCGAGGCAGTCGTCGTAGATCTGGTAGGCGGTGCCGATTTTGGCGCCGTAGCTTTTCAGGCGCCTAACGAGTTCCTCCGGCGCGCCGCTCAGCGTCGCGCCGAGCTCGGCGGCGCAGGCGAAAAGGGAGCCGGTTTTCATCCCGATGATTCGGAAATATTCCTGGCGCGAAAGCTGGAGATCGAAACGCCGTTGCGTCTGGATCATTTCCCCGGAACAAACCTCCGTCGCAGTCCGGGCAATCGTGCGGCTGATATTGGTGTCGTCGAAGTCGGTCGAAAGATTGAGCGCATGGGCGAAGAGGACGTCGCCGAGGAGGACGCTGAGCGAGTTGCCCCAGCGGGCGTTGACCGTCGGCTGCGAGCGGCGCCGTTCCGCCTCATCCATGATGTCGTCGTGCACGAGAGTGGCGAGATGGATCAATTCCACGATGACCGCGAGATCGAGATGACCCGCGCCTAACGAACCAGTCGCCCCGCCGCTCAGGAGCGCGACGAGCGGGCGGAGGCGCTTGCCGCCGCCGCCAATCGCATAGGCGACATAGCCCTCGATCGCGGGATCGAAGGCCACGGTCTGCGCGCTGATCCGCCGGTCGACCTCATCGAGTTGCACCTGGATGGGCTTCACGACGCGACTCAGCGGTCCCGCTAGGCCACTCGTGGTGGCTGCTGAGTTCGCTGAAAATTTCACAAGCGCAGGATAGAAGGTCGGCTTTCAAAGTCAAAGCTACAGGCGCGGCCCTTACCAGCGGCGCAGCCATTCCGCGCTGCCATACTTTTGCCGGGCTAAAATAGCCGCCCGTTCCAGAACCGAAGAGGGCATTTCCTCACACCGGATCTCAGCCGCGAGCGCCGTGGTAAATCGCTCCCGAAATGATGCGGGAAGATCGGGCAATTGAATGCTGCCCTGGTGCAGAAATCCGCCGCGCGTCCGGCGCTGTGCAGCGCCTGCGATTTTTCGTCCGGCCATCATGACGTCATGGCGCACCGGATTGGCGAAGCAGGCATCGGAGATTCTTGGCGCGGCCTCGGCGGCCATTTCGGCTTCTCGGCCTTCTTTCCGCAGGGCGTCGCAAATCGCCGCGTGCAGGGCCGCGTAAATTTTCCGCGGCCCGAGCGCAGCCGCCGGTTCGCTCGCCGGCGTGACGAGGGCATAGGTGAGATCTTCGCCATGACGCACGCTCCCGCCGCCGGTCCAGCGCCTAACGAGATCGCGTTCCTTCGCTTCGCTCGACACCTCGACGAATTTCCCGAAATAACCGAAGGAAAGGGAAGGCCGCCGCCAATCGTAGAAGCGCAGGATGGGTGCGGTCGCGAATGCGAGGAGCGCTTCGTCGACCGCCATGTTGAGCGCCGCGCTCTCCGCGCCGCGGTCGTCGTGCACGAGCAAACGCTCAAACAACATCGGCCACGATCTGGTCGAGCGCCGCACGCGGATCTTTCGCGGCTGTGATCGGCCGGCCGATGACGAGAAAATCGGCTCCCGTCCGGAGCGCTTCCGTCGGTGTCAGAGTCCTTTTTTGATCGCCCGCCGCCGAGCCGCTTGGCCGGATCCCAGGCGTCACGATTTTGATGTTCGGACCGTGCGCCAAGCGTAGCGGACCGATTTCGCGCGGACTCGCCACTACTCCGCCAATCCCGGCATCCACCCCCAATTTCGCGAGACGCAGGACCTGATCTTCCATCGCAGAATTCACCCCCGTTTCGCGCAAGGTCCCTTCGTCGCTGCTCGTCAGGACCGTCACTCCGAGGAGCAACAGGCCAGGCCCCGCGGCGGTGACCGCCGGCTCGATCATGGCGCGTCCTCCGCCAAGATGGAGGCTGAGCATTTCCACGCCTAACGAACTCGCGCTCTCAACCGCGCGGGCGACCGTATTTGGAATATCGTGCAGTTTGAGATCGAGAAAAATCCGGCCGCCCAGATTCCGAACGGCGTGCACGATCGCCGGGCCGGCTGCGATGTAAAGTTGAAGCCCGATCTTGAAAAGACCGCGATGCGGCGAGAGACGCTGAACCAGCGCGAGGGCGTCATCGCTCGTCGGCAGGTCGAGCGCGATGATGATTCGTTCGCCTGGTGTGATGGCCGCCGCTTGCCAGTTTGTCGGGTTTTCCACAGGGTGGACAAACCTATGCAGCTTTTCGCGCCCGCGAAGATCAATCTCTCATTCAAAATTCTGCGCCGCCGCGCGGACGGTTTCCACGAGATCGATACCCTGATGGCGCCGATCTCCCTCTGCGACGAACTGACGATCGAGCCTAACGAATCCGGACTCGTCTTTGCATGCGACGATCCGACCCTGCCCGACGGAGACGAGAACCTGGTCGTGCGGGCGGCGCGGGCCTTCTTTGCCAGAATTGAAGCGGAACCGCGGGTGCGGATCCAGTTGCGCAAAAAAATCCCGCACGGAGCCGGATTGGGCGGCGGGAGCAGCGACGCCGCCAGCACGTTGCTGGGAGTAAACACGCTTCGGGGAAATCCCCTAACGATGGCAGGTCTCACAAATCTGGCGGCCGCCCTCGGCTCCGACGTCCCGTTTTTCCTCGCGCAAAGCGCGGCGCGTTGTCGCGCGCGGGGCGAGATCGTCGAGCCGGTTGGCGATCTGCAGTTGTGGCCGCTGCTGCTTTTGAAGCCGGAGTTCGGCGTGCCGACACCCGCGGCCTATCAGCGCTGGCGCGATTCGCGTGAACTGCCGGGAGTCGATTACGGGCCGCAGCATGTTGCTGGATCGATTTTTGAAAATGATCTCGAGCGACCGGTTTTCGAGAAGCACCTTTTCCTCGCCCGAATGAAGAGCTGGTTGCGCGCGCAACCGGAGGTTCTGGCGGCGCTCCTCTCCGGCTCGGGCTCGACCATCTTCGCCGTCCTGCGGGAGAGCGGGACGGCGGATGCGCTCGCCGCGCGGGCGCGCCGTGAGCTCGATCCGAGACTCTGGTCGGCGGCAGTGACGACTCGTTAGGCGAGCAAACGGTCGAGCTGATCGAGGCAGATCTGCGACCAGGTCTCGAGATTTTCGCGGCGCGCCTCGAGCTCGGCTTTCGTGAGAAAGGAGAGGTTGGTGATCATGGCCTCGCGCTTCTGCACCTTTTCTTCCGTCAACCGGAAGATGTGCACGACGCCAAGATGGACGCGACCGACTTCGGTCGTGTCATCGTTCAGGAGCGCGACGATCCGATCTTCAAAGGGAGAATCGATCTGCACCTCCTCATTCACTTCCCGCTCGACCCCGGCGCGATAAGCCTGCTCGTCCCAGGCGAAGAGTGATTCGTCTTCATCGTTCATGTGGCCGCCGATGCCGATCGAACCCTTGGCGACAAGGCGCTGTTCGCCCGCTTTTTTTCCGCGGACGTAATGCAGGACGCGATCGCCGCAGACGAGCAGAGCGTAGGGAATAATCTGCTTGTGGGTCGGATCGTTCTCAGCGCTGGCGCGGGCGAGGAAATAGTTGTTCCCGCGCGCCAGGATGGCATCGAGGTAAGGTCGCGGTTCGAAATTCAGTCCATCAAAACTGCCGAGCTCATCGAAGAGACTCCGCCGGACGACGAGAACGTTCTCGTTAGGCGCGGCCACTAGAAGGAATAGGTCGCGCCAATCTGCGGGCCGATCAGATTCAGGCTTGGGTTCGGGTCGGTCTGGCCGCCGTTCGAGAGATGCTGGTAGAGCGCGCCGATGTTGAATTTCCAATGCTCGTTCACCAGATAATCGAAGCCGGCCTGGGTCAGGATGTTGAAGGTAAAATCCTGTCCCTGGCCGGTGCGAAAAGCGTCGGTGCTATCGATGAACCCGAGCCCGAGACCGCCGGAAGCGTAGGGCTGAATGCGCCAGCCCGGCCTAACGAACACATGCCGGAAGCCAGCCGAGATGCCGAAATATCGATTCTCCGGGCCGCGGAAAATCGGCTCGACCATCCCGAGGAGGTAGACCTGGTTGTAGCCGCGGAAGATGCTGTGATCGTCGCGGTTCACGCCCCAACGCAGGCGTCCGGTAAAAAATTGCGCGCCGATTTCGTAGGAGTTGGGATTGCCAATGAAGCCGAGGAGATAAGCGGTCTCGCTCGCGAACTCCCACTGCGGCGGATCGAATGCATCCCGATCGAAGAGATGCGTCTCCGCCTGTGACGCGGCGACTTCGCCGGCGCGCAATTCGCTCGCTCCGATGGAGGCGAGAGCGAGGAGGAGCGATAGGGCAAGACGCGGGAGTTTCATGAAGGGCCGCACGATATTTCGGCCTCCCCGCAATTGCAATCGAGCCGCCGTCTCGTCATGCTGCGGTCATGAAAAGATTACTCGCAGCTTTTTTCGCGCTCAGTCTGCTGCCGTTTGGGAATCTGCGGGCGGCGGATAATTCGCCGAGCGGTGGGGCGCTGGCGGACGCGGTCTGGAAAGCGAGCGGCGGCGAAAACTGGCCGGAGGTGAAAACGATTGACTTCACCTTTGCAGTCGAAAAAGGCGGCCAGACGGTGGCTTCGGCGCGGCATCATTGGGACGTCGCCGCCCAGACTGATCGGGTGCAGTGGAAAGGGAAGGACGTGACAGTGAATCTCGCGAATCCCGGGACAGACGGAGACGCGAAAGCCGCCTATGCGCGCTGGGTGAACGATTCCTACTGGCTGCTCGCGCCCCTCAAGTTGAAGGACCGCGGCATCAACGTGAGCGAGGAGGGGACGAAGGAGATCGACGGCGCGCAACGCGAGGTTTTGCATCTGAGTTTCGGGAAAGTCGGGCTTACGCCTAACGACCAGTATCGTCTCTACATTGATCCGAAAACGAATCTGGTCGGCTCATGGGATTACATGCCGGAGCCTGGGAAATTGATGCACGGCAGCTGGAGCGATTATCAGAAATCAGGCGGCTTGACGCTCGCGACCGATCACCAGATGGATGGCGGAGTGCACATCCGAATCCTAAACCTCAAGGTCACGAGCGACCGGTAACGGAGGGAGTTTTCGGCGAGTCGCAAGACGAGCCGTCGGTCGGTGGTCTCCTTTAGATTTTAGCGCCGGCCGTTGGGTTCTACCCACCTTTCCAGGTCCATCGGGAGCGGACTTTGCCAATCGAGGTCCTCGACCCGCAGCCGAGCGGAATGGAGGGCCTGCCGCGGCAGGTTCAACTGGCGTGCGAGTTCGTCCGTCCAGCCGGTTTCGATGAAGCGCAGATAAAGTAGCTCGTTAGGCCCGTAAATTTTATCACCCACGATCGGGTGCCCGAGATGCGCGAGGTGCACGCGAATCTGGTGGGTGCGCCCGGTGCGGGGAATCGCGCGGACGACGGCAAAGCGCGCTCCTTTTTTCCCAGCCCTAACGAATCGCTTTTCGACCTGGAATTCCGTCACCGCCTCCGCGCCCCACTCGTGAATCATCTGCTTCAGCCAGATGGCCGACGGCTCATGCTCGCCTTGTCGCGCGAGCGGCGCATCAAGGCGAGTCGCTTCCCAATCGGGCCAGCCGCAGACAATCGCGAGGTATTCTTTTTCGATCTGCCGCCGCTCCATCGCGCGGCCGAAGCGGCGCGCGCTCGCGGCATTCTTCGCGATCAGAACGAGGCCGCTTGTCTCGCGATCGAGCCGGTTGACGATTGAAACCTGGCCGCCATTGACGAGCTCGAAGGCGAGCAGTTCACGCAACGCCCCCCAGAGCGTCGGTGTGCCGTCGGGCTTGCTCGGGTGGATGAGGAGGAATGGCGGTTTCTCGACCACGAGGTAATCTTCCGTCTCCGTCACGATGCGAAACTTTGGCGGCGTCCTTGCGCGCGCCGTGGCCGTAGATAGATGAGCGGACGCCGGCATGATCTCTTTGCAAAACGTTAGCCGCTATTACTCCGCCGGCGAACGCTCCGTCCACGCGCTGGAAAGCATTTCGCTCACGATCGCGCGGCACGAGTTCGTCGCCGTCGTCGGGCCGAGCGGCTGCGGCAAGAGCACCCTGATGCATCTCATCGCCGGCCTCGATCGCCCGACCACGGGCGAGATCGTGGTCGATGGACTTAGCCTAACGACAGCGGACGATGCGGCCCTGACAAATTTTCGACGCCGCCAGCTCGGGCTTGTTTTTCAGTTCTTCAATCTCCTCCCGACGATGAACGCGCTCGAGAACGTGAGTCTGCCTTTGCTCCTCCAGGGCGTTGTGCCAAGTGAGGCAACGGAGCGCGCGGAGGAAATGCTGCGGCTCGTTGGCCTAACGAACCGTGCGACCCACTTCGTTCATCAACTGAGTGGCGGCGAGCAGCAGCGGACTGCGATTGCACGTGCGCTCGTCCATCGGCCGTCTTTGCTCGTTGCCGACGAGCCGACCGGCAATCTCGATACCGTCTCCGCGGAGCCTGTGCTCGAGCTTTTGCAGGAGATCGCGGAGCAACAGCTCGCGACGCTCATTCTCGTCACCCACAGCACGGAGGTGGCGGCGCTGGCCTCGCGGCGAATTGAGTTGCGTGATGGCCGGGTGGTGAGCGATCGCGCCCTCACTTCGGCCTGATTTTCTCATGCCCATCTATCAACTGGAGCGAAAACAGAAGGTCTCGTTAGGCTTGGACGACTGCTGGCGCTTCTTTTCCGATCCGCGCAACCTCGAGAAAATCACGCCGCCGGCGATGAACTTCATCGTTAGGCGCGCTCTCCCGCCGGCAGTCTATCCTGGCTTGATGATCGAGTACAGCGTCTCGCCATTGTTAGGCATCCCGCTCACCTGGCTGACGGAGATCGTGCAGGTCGAGGCGCCGCATCGCTTTGTCGACGAACAGCGGGTCGGCCCTTATCGCATCTGGCACCATGAACATTTTTTCCGTCTCCTGCCGGAGGGTGGAACCGAAGTGCACGATCTCGTGACTTACGTGCCGCCGCTCGGGCCGATCGGCGCCCTGCTCAACGCCCTCGTTATTCGTCCGCAACTGGAGCGGATTTTCGATTATCGGCGCGACCATTTCCCCGCCGCGCCCGGCCAAGCGACGGCTTGACCCCGCAAGCAAAACCGCTTTACCTAACGTCTCACCAACCGCGGAAAGGAAGCGCCTTTTGGAACTCAAGGATATCAAAGCCATCATCGATCTGATGAAAAAAAACGACCTCTCCGTTTTCGAAATGGAGAAGGACGGGTTCCGGCTCAAGCTGCAGAAGGGCGCGAGTGAGCAGACCGTTTTTGCCGCGCCGGCCATGCCGCAGTTCGTCGCGGCTCCGGCGCCGGCCGCCGCAGGCGTGTCCAGTGCCGCGGCTGTCGAACCCGCCTCCGAAACGCCGGGAAAGGAAATTACTTCGCCGATGGTCGGAACGTTTTATCGGGCCGCTTCGCCCGAGTCGCCGCCCTTCATCGATATCGGCCAGGAAGTAACGGAAGAGACAGTCGTCTGCATCATCGAGGCGATGAAAGTGATGAACGAGATCAAGGCCGAAGTACGGGGCGTGATCACGGAGGTGGTGGCGGAAAACACCAAGCCGGTCCAGTTTGGACAGACGCTTTTCAAAGTTCGTTAGGCGAAACGATCGCTTCTCATCCGAGGGAGCGAGAGACCTCTGAATTTGTGACTTTTCTGCACGAGCAAACATGGTTGTCGGAGTCGTTCCCCGCGCCGCGCCGGAGTGAGATGAGAATCTCCCGTCCGAGGCCTTAGGCGAATGTTCGAGAAAATCCTCATCGCCAACCGCGGAGAAATCGCCCTTCGCATCATCCGCGCCTGCAAGGAACTCGGGATCAAAACGCTCGCGGTCTATTCCGAGGCGGATGTCGATTCGCTTCACGTGCAACTGGCCGATGAATCGATCTGCATCGGCTCTCCGCCGAGCTCCGATAGTTATCTGAAAATCGATCGCATCATGAGTGCGGCCGAAGTCGGCGACGTCGATGCGATTCATCCCGGCTACGGATTCCTGGCCGAGAATGCCCACTTCGCCGAAGTCTGTGAGAGCTGCAAAATCACCTTCATCGGGCCGACGCCGGACGCGATGCGCGCGATGGGCGACAAGAATTCGGCGCGGGCCGCGGCGCGGAAAGCGGGCGTTCCCGTTACGCCTGGGAGCGACGGCATCGTCGGGAGCGAGAGCGAGGCGATCAAGGTCGCAAAGCACATCGGTTATCCGGTCATGATCAAAGCCGTCTCGGGCGGCGGCGGTCGCGGGATGCGCGCGGCGCATAACGAAGTGAGCCTGATCCAGGGATTTCACGGGGCGCGAATGGAAGCGGAGAAGGCTTTCGGAAACGCCGAGGTTTACATCGAGAAGTTGATCGTGAACCCGCACCACATCGAGTTCCAGATCGTGGCCGACAAGCATGGCAACACCGTTCATCTTGGCGAGCGCGATTGCTCGATCCAGCGGCGCAATCAAAAGGTGATCGAGGAATGCCCTTCGCCTTTACTCACTCCCGCGATGCGGCGTCGGATGGGCCAGGCCGCGATCAAGCTCGCGCAGTCGGTCAACTACACGAACGCCGGCACGATGGAGTTCCTCGTCGATCAGAAAGGTCACTTTTATTTCATCGAGATGAACACCCGCATCCAGGTGGAGCACACGATCACCGAGGAAGTCTACGGATGCGATCTGGTGAAGGAACAGATCCACATCGCAGCAGGCGATAAACTTTCGCCGCACATCGCAAAGCCGCTCGCGCGCTCGCATGCCATCCAGTGCCGGATAAATGCGGAAGATCCCGCGCACAATTTTCAGCCGTCGGCGGGGCGGATCAATTTCTACTATGCGCCCGGTGGCCGCGGGGTGCGGATCGATTCCCACGCCTACACCGGTTACACCGTCCCGCCTAACTATGATTCGATGATCGCGAAACTGATCGCAACCGGGGCGACGCGAGACTCCGCGATCGCGCGGATGCGGCGCGCGCTCGGCGAATATCTGATCGCGGGCATCAAGACGACGATCCCGTTCCACAATGCCATCATGCGCAATGCCGATTTCCGGAACGGCAACTACGACACCGGATTCGTCGATCGAATCATGAACTCGGATACTTTCGAGCTGCGACCGTCGAACGGCAGCCTGCACGATTGACGGCGCCGGAAGTGGTGGAAGCACTCGCGCGCGCCCGGCTCTACGCCATTCTCGATCTCGGGTATGTTGCGCTCGAGCGTGCCGCGGAAGTAGCCGCGGCACTTTTGAAGGGCGGCGCCGATCTGTTGCAGCTCCGGGGAAAGGAGCAGTCGATCGACGAACTGAAGGCGCTCGCGGAAAAGCTGCATCGCCTAACGAGCGCGGCTGGTGTGCCGTTGATCGTTAACGATCATCCGGAGATTGCGCGCGACGTTTCGGTGGAAGGCCTGCACCTCGGCCAGGACGACCTCCCGATCGCCGCCGCGCGTGCGGTCGTTAGGCGAAAGTGCCTGATTGGCAAATCAACACACAGCCTCGCGCAGGCGACCGCGGCAGTGGAGGAAGGCGCGGATTACATTGGCTTCGGCCCGCTCTTTGCCACGCCCACCAAACCCGCCTATCAGCCGGTCGGGACGAGCGAGATTCGGCGCCTCCACGAACTGGTGCAGCTGCCGATCTTCTGCATTGGCGGTGTTAAGCTGCAGAATCTTCCCGCCGTCCTCTCTGCTGGCGCGAGGCGTGTCGTCATCGTATCTGGCCTCTTGCAGAGCGCCGACATCGCCGCCGTCACCCGCGCGGCGAAGCAGTTGCTCGAGCAATTCTGAAATCTAAGATCTGAAATTCCGATGTCCGTTCTCGTCGTTGGTTCCATCGCGCTCGACACCGTCAAGACTCCGGTCGAAGAACATGCGGATCAGCTCGGCGGTTCTGCTTCCTACGCGGCGGTCGGCGCCAGTTTTTTTGCGCCGGTCAAACTGGTCGGAGTAGTGGGCGACGATTTTCCGGAATCGGAATTTAAATTCTGGAAATCGCGCAACATCGATGCGGGCGGTGTGCAGCGAGTGCCGGGAAAAACCTTCCGCTGGTCGGGCGAATACGCCTGGGACTTGAACACACGCGAGACTCGTTCGGTCGCGCTCAACGTCTTCGAGAATTTCGAGCCGCAGCTTCCCGAAGATTTTCGCAAGACGGAGATCGTGCTCCTGGCCAACATCGCGCCCTCGTTGCAGGCACACGTCCTCGATCAGATGCGCCGGCCGCGGTTCGTCGTCGCCGACACAATGGATCTTTGGATTGAAACGACGCGCCAGGATCTCGACAAGCTTCTGTCGCGGGTCGACCTGCTGATTTTGAACGACAGCGAAGCGCGCCAGATGAGCGGCGACACGAGCTTGATCCGCGCCGGCCGCGCCATCCGCCGGATGGGCCCGAAGTATGTGACGGTGAAAAAAGGCGAGCACGGAGCCTTGCTTTTCGGGCCGGACGATTTTTTCAGTTGCGGCGCCTATCCGCTCGAGGACATCCACGATCCGACCGGGGCGGGCGATACCTTCGCGGGCGGACTGGCTGGTTATCTGGCCGGCGCGGATGGGGGCGAGATCACTTTCTCGCTCCTGCGGCGAGCGGTCATTTTCGGGAGCGTGCTGGCGAGCTTCAACGTCGAAGCCTTCAGCCTCGACCGGCTGCGCAGCCTAACGAGCGAGGAAATTGAGGAGCGCTACGAGATGTTTCGCGTCATGAGCCAGTTTGAGGTTTTGCCCTGAGGCGGGCGGCGCCTTGCTGCATCTTCGCGTTTGCCTTCGGCGGCGGTGCGCTCCTATTGGTGGCTGATGGGAACTTTGCGCCTCGGGGTTAATCTCGATCACGTCGCGACCCTGCGGCAGGCTCGTTATGCTGCGATGCCGGACTCGAAAAATGCCGAGCCTGATCCACTCGTCGCGGCCAGCCTTTGCGAACGGGCGGGGGCGAGCGGAATTACCGCCCACCTCCGCGCCGATCGCCGCCACATCCAGGACCGCGACCTCGAGCGGCTCCGCGCCAACATTATGACGAAGCTCAATCTCGAGATGGGGAACAGCTCCGAGATCGTGGATTTCGCGCTCCGTCTGCAGCCGGATGAAGTTTGTCTCGTGCCCGAGCAGCGGCAGGAAATCACGACCGAAGGCGGACTCGATCTCGTTAGGCACACGCGCGACTTGCGCCCGACGATGAAGCGCCTGAACGCCGCCGGCATTCGCGTCAGCCTCTTCATCGATCCGGCGCCGGAACAGGTCGAGATGGCGCGCGAGCTCGAAGCCGACATGGTCGAGCTGCACACCGGCGCGCTGGCCAACGCCTACACGGAAAAGGTCGAGCAACAGGAGCTGGAGCGGTTGCGCACAGCCGCGATTCGGGCGGCGAATCTCGGTCTGCAGGTTAACGCCGGCCACGGTATCAATTACCGGAACATTTCTCTCATCTACCAGGTGCCGCGTTTGGCGGAGCTGAACATCGGTCACTCCATCATCGCGCGGGCTCTCTTCGTCGGCCTCGAATCGGCAGTCAGCGAGATGCTTGGCCTGATGCAAAAATATCCGGGATGAGCATCATCGGCATCGGCATTGACCTGGTCGATTGCGCGCGGATTGAGAATTCGATCGAGCGATTTGGCGATCGTTTTCTGCAGCGCGTTTTTACCGCCGGCGAGATCGCTTATGCGCAATCGATGAAGTTTCCTGCCCGTCATTTTGCGGCGCGCTTTGCGGCGAAGGAGGCGCTTTCCAAAGCGTTCGGGACGGGAATTGGAAAATCGATGGGCTGGCGCGATCTCGATGTGCAGAAAAAGGAGAGCGGCGAGCCATTTGTCGTCCTCGGCGGCGGCGCGGAAAAGATGGCTACCGAACGCGGCGTCGAAAAAATTTGGATCAGTCTCAGCCATACCGAGAGCAGCGGGATGGCGACGATCATTCTCGAAGGACGCAGCGGGTGAGACGCGGCTTGAGGGCTATTGCCCTAACGATCGCGATCTGTGCCCTCACTTCCTTCGCGACCGCTGCCACGCCTCGACCCACCTCAACACCGAGCAGCGAAACCGCCTCGAGTTTTTCCGCCGAACACGCTCAGACCGAGCGGAGCCGGATGTACCAGGCTGGCCTCGGCTACAGCCGCTGGGTGGATCGGCTGGCGGTGCGAAGCGGAAGCGGATTTCTGCAGCAGCCGGCCTTCGATCGCGTTACCTGGATGCGCGTTTTCGCCTGTCTCGGTTCGCTCCTCATCCTTGGCCTGCTCAATGGCGGGTTGCTCTGGTTCGTTAGGCGGCGAGCCGGCAGGATCGATTCGAGCGAACATCAATCGTGGCTCGCACTCGCCGCCGCCGCCATCCGCAAACCGCTCGCACTCATCATCTGGGTGATCGGCGGATTCCTCGCCTTCATGCCGATCGTGGCCGGCCTCGCCTCGGCGGCACGGCGGCATTTTTTCGCTGACGCTCTCACTGCACTCCTCTACGCCGGTCGAGTCATCGCCGTCCTCTGGCTGATTTTCCAGGTAATCCGCGCGGTGGAGAAACGGATGCGTCATTGGGCCCAGCAGACCGGCAGCGTGCTGAACAATGTCCTCGTGTCGGTGATCGGTCAGACGCTCCGTCTCGCCGTCCCGCTCCTCGCCGTCATCCTCCTCCTGCCGTTGCTCGATCTTCCCGCCAAGTGGTCCTGGATCACGCAAAAAGGTTTCGGGATTCTGCTCATCGTTAGTCTGGCTTTTCTCATTATCCGTGGCGTGCGGTCGATCCAGGTCGCGCTTCTGCGCGAATATCGGCTCGATCTCCCGGATAACTACACCGCGCGACGCGTCTACACTCAGATCTCGGTCATCCGGAAAATCGTCATCTCGATCGTGATCATCTTTGGGATGGCGGCGATCCTGATGATGTTTGACGCCGTGCGACAGCTCGGCGCGAGCATCCTCGCATCGGCGGGCGTCGCCGGGATCATCCTCGGTTTCGCGGCTCAGAAAACGTTAGGCAATCTCCTCGCCGGGATTCAAATCGCCCTCAGCCAGCCGATCCTGATCGACGATGTGGTCGTGGTGGAAGGAGAGTTCGGTCGGATCGAAGACATCACGCTCACCTTCGTCGCTGTCCGCACGTGGGACCTGCGACGGCTCATCATCCCGATCACTTATTTCATCGAAAAACCCTTCCAGAATTGGAGTCGCAAATCGGACGAGTTGCTCGGGACGGTTTTTCTTTATCTCGATTATCAGGTGCCGTTAGGCGAATTGCGTGAGGAGCTGAAACGCCTGCTGGAGAAGAATAAAAATTGGGACGGGAAGGTCTGTGGACTGCAGATGACCGACACCAAGCCGAGCACGATTGAAGTGCGGGCGCTTGTCAGCAGCAAAGACGCCGGCACGGGCTTCGATCTTCGTTGTCAGATCCGGGAAGGGTTGATCGAATTCCTGCGCAGCCGTTACCCGGAAAGCCTGCCGCGCGTCCGGACGGCGCTCACGCGCCTCGACGAAACCCCCGCCGAAAAACCTGCGCATGCAGCTCCGGTGGAGGGCCAGCAACACGAACGGGGCTCCTCAGCGCCCGGTCTCGAGTCGGGCGAAACGTAGAGCTTCGACCGCGGAATCCACGGCTCTCTTGCGCGCCGCGCGCGGAAATCGTAGAACGATTTTATGTTTCAAAAGGACGCAATCGTGCGGCTCCTGCGTGACAACGATCCGGCGACCGTCAACCTGCTCAAGGAGCAACTGATCGAGTCCGGAAGCGAAGGAATCGCGGCCCTGCGCGATTTGCTCGCGCTCGACGATGCAGCCGTCACCGCGCACGTCCGCGAAGTCCTGGAACGAATCGAGACGGGGGAAGCGCAGGACGACATGCTGCTCTGCGCGCATCTGTTTCCCGAGCATGGCGACCTCGAATCGGCCTGGTGGCTTTTGACCAGCTGCTTCGAACCGGACGCGCCGATCGTGAAGCTGCGGCGCAAGCTCGACAGCTGGGGACGACGCCTCCGCCTGCTCGTCGCGCAAGCTGAATCGGCGCGCGAGCGGCTCCAGGCCCTAACGATTTTCATGGCGGAGGATCTGGGCTTTCGCGGCAACGCTGAGGAATATTACGATCCGAAAAATTCACTGTTGAGCGACGTGATCGAAACACGCCTCGGCATCCCGATTTCGCTCGCGATGCTCTACGTCATCGTCGGTCGGCGCGCCGGGATGCAGATCGACGGCATTAATCTGCCGGGACATTTCATCGCGCGCTATGAGCGGATCTTGTTTGATCCATTCCATGGTGGGCGAATCTTGTCGCGGCCAGATTGCGAAGCGATCCTGGCGCGGCAGCGGCTAAAAACAGAGTCGAGATATTTCGCGCCCGCCTCGCCCCGGATCGTTCTGATGCGGATGCTGGCGAATCTCGTTTTCATCTTTGAACGTGCGGGCGAAAGAGAGAAACACCGGCTCGTCATGAGCTGGCTCAAGGCGCTGGAGCGCGACTAGCGATCGACGATCGTCGCCTCACGATCGTGTCAGTCCCAACGAGCGAGGAGCGCTTCGAGGGAATTTTGCCGCGCGCGGTCTTCCCGGGCTTTGGCAGAGCGGGCGCGATCGTGACGGACGCGTTGGGCAAACTTCGGTGCCGCAGGTTTGCGCCCGAGCTGCTCAAGAGCGTGCACCGCCGCGCCGCGGAGCGATGCTTCCTGGTCGGCGCAGATCGTGAGATCGCGGCCTAACGAATCGGCCAGGATCTGGAGCGAGGCGCGAGATTGCAGGATGCCGCCGGAGACGATGATCGTCTTCGCCCGGCCAACCGCGCCTTCCAGGGTGAGCAGGATATCCGCGAGCCGGAAGGTGGCTGATTGGATCGCAGCGACGAGCAGATCGGTCGCGGTCGTCGCCTGGGTCAGACCGACAAACGTGCCGCTGAGATTTTCCGGCCAGCTCGGAGCGCGCTCTCCGACCAGGAACGGCAGCAGCGTCAGGGGCGCCGGGTTTTTCATCCCTTTGCGCAGGAGACGCTCGACCGCGGGGTTGTCGTTAGGCAAACGCAGCTCGCGCAGAGACCAGGCGCGCAGATTGCCGGCGTTGCTGATCGCGCCGCCGAGCAGGTCACGGTCGCGATCGACGACGAACTTAAAGAGTCCGAAGGGCAAAGGGGCATCGTTAGGCGGAATCGTTCGCACCGCCGCGCTCGTGCCGACGTTGATCGCGATGAAGCCGGGGCGCGTCGCACCGGAACCGAGATTGCTCGCGGCGCCATCGCCGAGCGCGGGAAAAATTGCCGCTCCCTCGATTTCATCCCGGTCCGATAATGGTCCAAGCTGAGTCCTCGTTAGGCATGAGATCGCGAGGAGTTCTTCATCCCAGTCGTGTTGGTCGAGATCGTAGAGACCGGTGCCGCTCGCCATCGAATGGCTGCAGGCGCGCGTTCCGAAACATTTTTCGAAAATCCATTCGGCCGGAGAGACCCAGCGTGCGACGCAGCCAAAGCATCGCGGTTGGGTGCGGCGGAGCCAGGCGAGCTTAGCCGGCCAAAAGGAAGTGCGCAGCATGCAGCCAGTGCGTTGCTGAATCGTGCGCTCGTCCAGTTGCGCGCGCAGGCGGATGGCGTC
>DASXDC010000194.1:0-1609 GCA_036490855.1 Chthoniobacterales bacterium | reverse complement strand
CTACGGCAGCTTTGAGGAGATGGGGATCAGCATCGAGTGGCACGATTTCCAGATGACGCGCCCGCTCGATTGGGCGGAAAGTTTTCGTCCGCACAGCGTCGAGTTCTGCCTCAATCTCGACGGCCGCGGCGCGGTCGGTCGGGGCAAGGCAACGCACGATTACGGCCCGAGCAGCTCCGGCTACTACGCGCTCGGCGACGAGCCGTTGCAGGCTACGCGTCAGGCGCACGATCGCCATCGCTTCGTCACCCTGGAGTATTCGCGCGAACATTTGCAAACGCAGTTCGCCGAGTCCGAAGCCGACCTCACGCCCGCGATGCGCCAGGTGATTTTCCCGAAACGCGAAGAAAGCGTCGTCTCCATCCCGCAACCGATGACGGCCGAGCAGCGCACGATCGTCGCCAGCCTGGCCGAGCCGCCGGTGCCGAAGGCGGCCCGCATTCTCTGGTATCAGAGCAAGGCGCTCGAATTGATGTCGCACTTCCTCTTCGAGCCGAAGGATCCGGAGATGTTTTGCATGCGGCAGAAACGCGTCGCGCGCGATCGCGTCGTGCGGGCGAAAGAACTTCTCGTGCGCGATCTGGCTAATCCGCCCACTCTCGAAATGCTGGGGCAGGAAGTCGGTTGCAGCCCGTTTTATCTCAGCCGCATTTTCTCGAGGGAAGTCGGCCTCACCATCCCGCAATTCGTCCGCAATGCGCGGATGGAACGCGCCGCCGAGCTTCTCCGGACCGGCCGCTACAACGTGACCGAAACCGCGACCGAGGTTGGCTACTCCAGCCTGAGCCATTTCAGCAAAGCCTTCTGCGAGACGATCGGCTGTTGTCCGGTCCTTTATCCGGCCGCGAAGCACATCGTGCTCGATCGTTAGGCCAAAGATGAACGTCGCGGCCGTGAGCGCCGGAGAGAGACGCTCCGGCTTTTTTCTTTTACCGACTGCCACCCTCTGGCAGCGCGAGATCGTGCGCTTCTATCGCCAGCGCAATCGGATCATCGGGGCGCTTCTTTCCCCGCTCGTTTTCTGGTTTGTCATCGGCTCCGGGATCGGCCCTTCCTTCCGCGCCGGCTCCTCGCCTCACGGCACGAGCTACCTCGAATACTTCTATCCCGGCACGCTCATTCTCATCATGCTCTTCACCGCCATCTTCTCCACCATCTCGATCATCGAGGATCGGCGGGAAGGTTTCCTCCAGTCGGTTCTCGTCGCCCCCATCTCCCCCGGCAGCATCGTCTGCGGCAAGATTCTCGGGGGAACCACCCTCGCGGTTTTGCAGGGGTTGATCTTTCTTTTGCTCGCGCCCTTTGTCGGCATTCACATCTCGCCCGAGCGGCTCCTCGTTTGTCTCGGCACGCTCTTCATCGTCGGCTTCGGTCTCACCGGTCTCGGTTTTCTCGTCGCCTGGCCGATGGAATCGACCCAGGGGTTCCATGCGATCATGAACGTCTTTCTCCTTCCGCTCTGGCTCATGTCGGGCGCGCTCTTTCCCGCCACTAATCCGCATTCCTGGATCTACTGGGCGGTCCATATCAATCCCGTCACCTATGGCGTCGCGGCCGTGCGGCGCGCCCTTTACGCGGGCGATCCGGGCGTCCTGCATCTCCCGAGCTT
>DASXDC010000193.1:0-5993 GCA_036490855.1 Chthoniobacterales bacterium | reverse complement strand
CGAAGACCGGATCTCCCAGATCGCTGTTCTCCCCGCCGATGCCGTTGAGATCGTCGCCGAGATGCAGATTTTCGCTGAAAGGCTGCGCGTTGTAAGTCATCGCGCCATCTTCGGTGCCGACCGGGAAATCGAAGCGGGTTGCGACGGGCAAAGCGGCGAGCGCGATCGGCGAAGTGAGCTCGAGCGAGGGCTCGAATTTCCGCCGCTCGCTCAACTCCGGCCCAAGGCGCAGAGCAAGATCGCCCACGAAGGCCAGACCCACGATGAGGAGAAAAATCCCCCAGCGCGTTTTGCGCGTCCGCTTTTCCGATTGTCCGGGATCGCTCACTCTTCTCTCCTCTTGCCCGCCCATCGCTTCCTCCTTACCCTCGCGCAATGAAAATTCTCGTCACGGGCGGCGCCGGCTTCATCGGCTCGCATCTTGTCCAGAAGTTGCTCGGCCAAAGTCATCAAGTCTCGATCCTCGACGACTTCAACGACTTTTACGATCCGCAGATCAAGCGCCGAAACATCGCGGCGATCGCGGACAGGATCACCGTGCATCAGACGGATCTCCGCGATGCCCGGGCCGTGAATGAAGTTTTCCGTCACGAGGAATTCGACACCATCATTCATCTCGCGGCGCGCGCCGGAGTGCGGCCGTCGATTGGTCATCCGCAACTTTATTACGACGCGAATGTTGGCGGCACCTTGCATCTGCTGGAGGCGGCGCGGGCGAGGCGAATCGAGCGGTTCATCTTCGCCTCCAGCTCGTCGGTTTATGGTTTGGCGAAAACGATTCCGTTCTCAGAAGATCTCCATCTCACCCAGACCGTCAGCCCTTACGCCGCGACGAAAATCGCAGGCGAATTTCTCTGCTCCACCTACTCGCATCTCTATCGGATGAGGATCGTCGCGCTCCGCTTCTTCACCGTCTACGGACCGCGGCAACGGCCGGACCTCGCGATCCACCAATTCACGAAGCGGATCTGGAACCGGGAGTCGATCGACCAGTTCGGCGACGGCACGACGCGGCGCGATTACACCTACATCGATGACATCATCCAGGGCGTGCTGGCGTCGTTAGGCTACGAAGGTCCGCTCTTCGACATATTTAATCTCGGCGAGAGCGAAACGATCGAATTGAAAGATCTGATCGCCGCGATTGAGGAAGCGCTCGGCCGGAAGGCGAAGATCAATCGCCTGCCGGAACAGCCCGGCGACGTGCCCTTGACCTGCGCCGACATCTCGAAAGCGCGGCGTTTGCTCGGCTATCAGCCGGTCACGCCGCTGCGCGTCGGCCTGCCCCGGTTCATCGAGTGGTTTCACCAGATGCGGAGCAGCGGGTGACCAACAACCTCGCGCCTAACGACCCCCCGAAAGGTCATTCGACGAGACAAAAATGGCCGTTCTCCGCCTCCGGCATCATCAGCCCCGCTGCGGTCACGGTCGAAGCCGCTAATAGCCAATCATTCCGTAGGAGGTCGCGGGGATTCCAGGCAAATCCTGGATTTGCGTCAGGCTTCCGTCCGTCGCGATCTGGAAAGCGCCGATTGCCGGCACACTCTCTTCCAGCACGTAGAGGAATTTGCTGTCGCTGCTGATCGCCATGTCGAGTGGCTTCGCGCCGTGGGCGAGGATGGCCGTTTTTCCATTCGGATCGAGCAACGAGATGCTGCCGTCGGCCGCGATCGCGAACCCGGAGACGGTGTCCGCGCCGGTATTGGTCACATAGGAATACTGCTGTGGGAGGTTCGGATCGTTCGTATTCACCACCCAGCAGGCGGCTTTGCCGAAATCGAGCAGCGCCCCCGTGATCACGTGGAGCAACCCGCGCGAGATGCTATACGAGGAGGCCGAGCTGAGGCCGACCTCCGAGACGATGAGGTGCCCGGCGGCATCGGAGGCGAATCCAAACGGCCCCGCGCCGGCCGAGGCCTGGACCGTCGGCCCGGTGGCGCGGCCATCTTTCCCGACCACGTAGGTGTCGATGTTGTTGGTGTTAATTTCCGTCACGATCAGCGTCTTGCCATCAGGCGTGAATCCGACCTGCGCCGGCTTGGGAAGATTCGCGCTCAACGGAAGAGTGGAATTGGCGACCGGCTGCAGCGTGCCGTTCTTTTGAATCCGGAATCCGGTGATGTTAGCCGCTGTCCCCTGGGCATTCAGGACGTAGAGCAGAGTGCCGGAGACAGCGAGACTATTGGGAAAGGTCCCCCCCGAGCCTACCTTGCTCACGAATTGCAGGCCGTTGCGCGTGACCTTGAATCCGCTGATCTCGTTACTCCCGGCGTCGACCGCGTAGAGCAGCCGGTTACTGCTCGCGAGAACGACGCCGCCTTGCGAGCCGAGCCCGCCGCCGCCATTCCCTTGGGTCGCGAACGAACCGACGAACGAGAGGAGGCCGGTCGTGCCCCGCGAATACATCCAGACTTCGTTGCTCGCAGAGTTGCCGTTGACGAAGACCGCCCCGGTCGATTGGGCGAAGGCCGGGGTCGAGCAGGAAATACCTGCGAGCAGAAGAGCGAAACAAACGGTCAGCTGCCGCCCGCTGCCGGGACGGCGCATCAAAAGAAAACTAAGAATCGCGTTCATGCCGCCAAGTCTAGCGCGCTTTCCGCGCGCGATGTCAACGCTTAAAGCTTTCCTCTCGTCGCCCGACTTCATTCCTTCACGCTTCCGTTGCCTTCGTCTCCCTCTTGAGGTTTGGGCAATCGAGCCGGTATTTGCTTGACAAGATTTCCGACCGGCGCGGCAATCGGGCCGACAAAGGTCTGGATCTGGCGCGCGTGCTTTATCCTGGGAGGCTTTCGCCCTCTTTCAGACCTCAACCGCAGGCGAAGACGTACCAGGAGGAGGAAAGAAGTCATGAAACATTCAGCACTTGTTATTAAACCGGCCGCCGGTTTGAGAAACTCATCACAGCTGCCGCGCTCGCGGCATGCCCTGCTTATTGTCTGGTCCGTCGCCAGTCTCACGTGTCTCGCACTCTTGCCTGCTCGTGCCTCCTTGATCCCGCCGCCCGATGGAGGCTATGCAAATGCCAACACGGCCGAGGGAACTGCTGCACTTATCGATCTTAATCTAAATAGCAGCTCGGATAACACCGCGATGGGCGACTCAGTCATGAGCCTGGCCTCCGTCGTCACCGGCAACACCGCCATGGGTTCAGCGACGATGGAGTTTTGCGACGGCGATTACAACGTCGGCATTGGCGCCAGTGCGCTCTTTCAGGTCAGCGGCGACAACAACACTGCCGTCGGAAGCTTTGCTCTCGGGATCGATATCTCGGGTCAGGATAATACCGCTGTTGGTGAGGGCGCGGTCGGCGGTAACGTGGACGGCAGTAACAATGTAGGCATCGGTTTTGACGCCCTTGGAAATAATAACGGCAGCAGCAACATCGGCATCGGTGAGTCGGCTGGCATCAATCTCACCAGCGGCAAGAACAACATCGATATCGGCAACGCTGGCATGGCGGGCGAGTCGGCCAAAATCCGGATCGGCAACAAGGCGAACAAAAGCACCTTCATCGCGGGCATCAGCGGAGTGACTGTTGCCGGCGGCGTCGGCGTCGTCGTCAACAACAGCGGTCAGCTTGGCGTCGCTACTTCCTCCGCGCGCTACAAGGAAGCGATCAAGCCGATGAACAAGGCGAGCGAAACAATCCTCGAGCTCAAGCCCGTCACCTTCCGATACAAGAAGGACCTCGATCCGGACGCCATTCCTCAGTTTGGCCTTGTCGCCGAAGATGTGGCCAAGGTGAACCCCGACCTGGTCGCGCGTGATGGCGAAGGCAAGCCCTACACCGTCCGTTACGATGCGGTCAACGCGATGCTCCTGAACGAGTTCCTTAAGGAACATCGCAAAGTAGAAGTCCAGGCTCAAAAAGAAGAAAAGCTGGAAGCAATCATCGCCCGCCAGGAAAAGGCGATCGCTCGCCTTACCAGCCAGGTCCAAAAGGTAAGCGATCAAGTCGCGTTGCGAAAAGCCGCCCCACAGCGAATCGCGAGCGACCGCTAAGAATCATCAGCTAACAAGGCCGCAGTCGGCGCGGAGCTAATCTCCGCGTCGGCTAATGCCGGCTCGCAGATCCGACTTCTTCAAAAACCTGACGGGAGCCGCGAAAGCGTCCGCCGAAGCGCGCGGCATGTTCCTCCTGCAGAGCCGCCGCGAAATTGGCCCGGTAGCGTTCATACTCGGCAAGCGAGCTGCAATCATATCGCAGAACGTAGCCCCGCTCTCCCGCCGGCGGCTCTACGATCCTGTAGATGTGACATTCCGAGAAGCAGCCCGTGCCGATCACATCCGGCACGTGTACGCTTTGCATCCAGGCGAGCCACTCCGCCTCGATCGCGGCCGCAATGAAGATCTCGACGCTATAGATAACCATCGTTCTCCATAAGGCACGCCCTACCCTGAGTCACGGCGCAAAGAGTTTCATTCCCAAGTCCCGCCGAAAGCAGCGTCGCCTTGCGAGACCACGACGCCGGCACGCATCCGATCGCCCCAGCGCAATCTCTCCCGTCGCCCTCCCCCAGTTCCGGAGGCCGGTTTGTTAACCGCCTGGGAACGGCTTAGAAAGCCGCCTCCCTTTCTTCTCCCCGTTACCGAAAAGAGTGGTGAGCGAGGATGGCACTCATCCCGCCCGCCGTATTCCAACTCCTCCCGGCGCGGCCGGGCACGCCACCTAAGCAGCCCGCAGGGAAAATGCCTCGGGTAATTCCCGAATCAGGTGATTGCGGTATACGATTGCCGCGGCGTAGCTGTCCGGAGTATGGCCGGCAAAATGTCTCGTCACGATTCTTCCCCGCCGCATGATCGCTACCTGGAAGCCACTAGGCAGAACACGGAGATTCTTGAAGTCAGGTTTATTTTTCATTGTCCTTACTGCGGAGCAAGGTCCGTGCCGCGGGCTTTCTTCGTTATTCTATAACGAGGAAACCTCTCTTCGCTCCTCCCAAGTGGAAACGGGTGCGGATCGGATTGAGTCAGCGCGGAGCATGGCGGCGCCAGAGCAGGCCAGGAGCCACTAGTTAGGCAAGCCGGCTCTAATCGTCGCCCGCGAACGGCCGGGATCTCCAAGGAAGGAAACGCCATCTTCATTAGCGCGCAGCGGCCACAAACGCATGGGGAAAACCTAGACGCAACCAGTCAAGACTTGAAAAGCCGGAGGCAGCCGGGCCCGCCGCCGAGCCGCTAGCAATTGAGCCGCCGCTTCGCCTCCCAGAGCCTGACGGCGGCGCAGATCAGGCGACGCGTTCTTTCCTGGCGCCCGGCTGGCTCGAAAGATTCCTCAGTTTTCGGCGCCTCCTGTTTCCGGGGCCGGCCGACCTTCCGCCTCGTGATCTCTCCCGGCGCGTCCGCGCCATGCGATCTCCGCCCTTCCTGACGGCCGTATTGTTGCAGCAGCGACTCAAACATCTTCCGCAATATAGGAAATATCGCTCGCCCTGCAAGTGCGTGAGGCCGATTCCTCCCAACGATGCCGGCAGGGAGGACGATAATTCCGGAGCCAACCGGCACCCGTCGAGAGGCTGGAAAGTGACTCCGCAGGAGTGTGGAGGTTGGCGATCAGCTCGGCGGGATGGGAGCAGAAGCCAGAATCCGCCCTGGACGAAAGAAGAGACTTGCTACTAAGCATTGCAAAAACAGAGGCCGGAAGCCGCCACGCCCTCCCGGTCGTGCGGTAAAAGGCTTCAAAAAAGGCATTTCTTACTCTCAGAGAAAAGCCTGTTCCATAAGGCCGAGTGATTTTCAGGTTAAATAGGCGGCCAATTTTCCACTCAAAAATGAGAGGTGAGAATACGCAACGGTCGTGAAAAGCCCAAAAAAGATATATCCTTCCAGGCGAAAACACTCGCGAAGCATACTTCGAGGCGCGCGAAGCATTCCGAAACAGTTTCGAAGCATACCTCGAGGCGCGCGAAGCATTCCGAAACGGTTTCGAAGCATACTTCGAGGCGCGCGAAGCATTCCGAAAGGGTTTCGAAGCGTACCTCGAGGCGCGCGAA
>DASXDC010000192.1:0-8042 GCA_036490855.1 Chthoniobacterales bacterium | reverse complement strand
CATGACGATGTGAAACCGGGTCATCAATTTGCGCCGCGCGATCATCGCACCTTCCGGCCCGCCGGGTGGGTCGACGCGGGCGCGGAAAAAATCGATCGGATGCGCGCGATCGCGGAGGCAAATGGCCTAACGATGCTCCAGTTCGCCTGCATCTGGAACCTGCAGCATGGACCGGTGCAAAGCGTCGTCCCAACCCTGATCCAGGAGCCGGGCGCGAACGCGAAGCCGATCGAGGGAAAGGTGGAGGAACTGGCCGCGCTGCCGGAGGTAACGCTCACGCCTAACGAGTGGGCGCAGATCGCCGAGATCGGCGACAACACCAATTGTATGAGCCTGAAAGGCGGAAGCGCCGAACACAGCGGCGATCCCCTGCCCGATCGCTGGCCGTTGGACGCGGAGCTGGAAGCGGTCGCCAATCGCTGGAAGATCGATCCGGCGCGCGATCTCGCGCATGCGATGCAACCGGCTGAGACGGATCGTTAGGCGCCTTTCCCCTCGCGCGCGCGGCGCCGAGGTAGTTTTGCACTTTTTGCTTGTCACCGGGTGCCGCCCGCTGATCACTTTCCTCCATGCAACGACGTCTCTTTTTTGCGGTAATGCTCCTCGGTCTGGCCAGCGGGCTGCACGCGGAAACACCAACCGCCGCCCCGGACGCGGCGCAACTGACCAGGCTGCTGCAGGATTTTCTCGCCGGCGCGAGCCGGAACGACGCCGCGATTCACGACCGTTTCTGGGCGGACGATTTGATTTACACGACTTCGGGCGGCGAGCGCAAAGGCAAGGCGGACATCATGAAAGAGGTACGGAGCGAGACGCCGACCGATCCGGGCAAAGAGAAAACAGTCTTCAGCGCGGAGGACATCCGGATCCAGCAGTACGGCGAGACGGCGATCGTTGCCTTCCGTCTGGTCGGGACGACGGAGAAGAAGAGCGGCAAAGACGTCGCGAATTATCTCAACACCGGCACGTTCCTGAAACGCGACGGGAAGTGGCAGGCGGTGGCGTGGCAGGCCACGAAAGTACCGAAGAAAGAAGCAAAGCCCTGAGCGGCAGGCTCGTTAGGCAAGACGCGGGGGCGCAGTCGTCAGTGCCCTAAAATGACCGGCCGGCGGCCATTCGATTGGCCGTAGGAAGCGCCGACAGTGATCTGCGTATCGCCGTGCGCGATCTGGCCGAGGATGGAGCCGGCTTTCACTTCGCGGCTGTGTCTGCCGCCAAGAGAGCTCCCGTAGAAAAAGCTCACCTCGCCGCTGACCCAATCCTTTTGCGACGAAAGATCGAACGCGGGCGCGCCGGGAACGTAAGCGAGTGTCCTCACCGGGGCGATGAAGGGCAATCCGACGGCATTGAAGGAGGGAAGAAAATCAGTTGGCGTTCCCTCGATCCAGCCAAAGGCGCTCGGGAAGGAAAAGAAACGGCCGTCGCCGAGAAGGAGCGGTCCGCGACCGTACCAGACATTGTTCAGGGCACGGAAAGAACCGGCGTGCTCGACCGTGACCGGTCCTTCCACGAGATCGTTAGGCGTGGCTTCGGCAAGGGCGAAATCGACCGGCCGAAGCGCACTCGAAGTCGCAATACTCTGGGCGAACAAGGAAGAGCAGCCGGCGAGAAAAACGGCCGCGACCAGAAGCGTGCGTCTCATCATACCGGGAATGCACTACCGAAAGGGAACCGGCGCCAGCGAAATTTTTCGTCGCCCCCGATCGGCGGACCTTCTTCGCTTGACGCCGGCTCTGCTTTCGATTCGTCAGGTTAATTGTTAGGCGTTAGGCCAGGCGCTGCCTTAGTGGTCGTTCGGACCTTTTTTCTTGCGCTTCTTGCCGTTCTTATCCGCCGGCCCGGGACCACCCTGGCCGCGGGCACCCTGCCTGGAATTCGCAACCGGCCGGCGATTCGCAGCCGGCTGCCGATGCGGCGCGGCCTGCGGGTGACGATTCACGACCGGCGTACGATGCGTCTCACGCGGAGCGCGCTCGACTTTGCGTGGCTGTTCATGCCGAGTCGCCTCTGCCGCTTTGCGGTGATGCGAAACGGCCGCCTCTTCGTTTCGAGCCGTCCTGTTCGATTCACGCGAAGAGCGAGCCTCCGCCGCGTGGGATTTATTCGCCTCCCGAGCCGTCCGCTCGTTCGCTTTTTCACCCGCGCGATTCTGCGCCGCATGTTGCTTTTGCGCCTGGTTATTATTCCCCGCTTGCCTGCTGGTGCGCTGGCGATTCGGAGCCGCTGCCTTCTCCGCCGCCCTCGGCTGATGCTTCTTCTCAAAATTTCTGACCGCATCCGAGTTCGGCTTGCCCTTGTTGTTTTTCGCCCGCAGACCGGAATCGCTTTTCGCCGCCTCGACGCGCGATCTTTGCGTATCGGTCGGCGCGATGTGCGGGCCCTTGGCAGCCGCGAGCTGCTTTGAAGTCGGCTTTGCCTGCACGCCGCCGGGGCCGTTGAAGCTGGTGCGTGGGCCCCTGTTTTTCTGCACGACCTCGCGATTCACGTAGGTGTTGGTGATCACCTTCGTGTTCACCCGACTGACTGCGGTGTTGTAGCGGAAGGTGTTACCTTCCCAGCGACCGCCGTAGTAGCCGCTGCCGTAGTAGCCGAAGCCATAATCAATTCCACCGTAGAACCCGATTGTCGGGCCCCAGTAGCCGTCGTGGAAAATGTAATTGCTGCCGCTGTAACCCCAGTAGCCTGGAGTCCAGAGATAACCGATGCGCGGCGCCAAGACCCACGCGCCCGGCACCCAGTAGTAGCCGAAGTCGCTGTAGGCCCAATAACCGGGCGTCCAGATGTAACCGGGAGCCGGGCAGAGCGGCTGTTCGTAGATCGGGATGGCCGGTGGCGCGATCCCGACCGAGACCGAAACAAAGGCCGAGGAAGAATGCAGTGGGAGCCCGATGAAGAGCAGCACGGCAAGAGCAAAGGCAGGAAGTCCGAATTTTGTTTTCATGTTGTTTTAGCTTGGTGTTGAAACGAGAGACGCGATCCGGCCGACCCCTATTCAAGCGGCGCGAAGTTTATCGCCCGCGATGCTCTCATTTATCTCTAATCGGCTCAGTATCAGCCGTCGGGTGTATGAGCGGCGGACATCGTCGGTCGCGTCATCCGGGGTGGACGGTTAACCGCACGAAAATCGTCGGCGTGATGCCGGCGCTTTTTAACGATCGACGCCATCTCGGCTGGGTCGATCTCTTTCGCCCGCTGGGCCTGGACCGGTGTCTGCGCGCGGAGTAATTCCGGCGCGCGTTTTCGGGCGGGATTTCGCCATGCAAAAAAATTGCAAAAAAAAGAGTTGCAGTGCAATGGTGTTATAGTTCACTATATCACTACATGACGAGCGACAATCGATTGGGAGAGCTTCCCGCTTCCGCCGCTTCATGCGCGATCTGCCGCCACGAATGAGCCGTGAATGGAATGACAGCCAGCCGATTTACCGCCAGCTGCGCGATCGCGGCGTCCATATGATTCTCGATGGCGTGCTGCAGGAAGGTGATCCGCTCCCCTCGGTCCGGAACGTCGCCGCCGAGTACCGGGTCAATCCGCTCACCGTCCTCAAAGCCTACCAGCACCTGGTCGACGAGCAGTTGGTCGAAATGAAGCGCGGGCTCGGAATGTTCGTCAAGGCCGGGGCGCGCGATCTTCTCCTTAAGGGCGAGCGCGAAAGATTCTTGAAGGAAGAATGGCCGCGGGTGGCGGCCACCATTCAACGGCTCGGAATCAAGCCTAACGAATTACGGGCGGCGGCGGCCGGTCGCCGGCGGAAGAAGAAGACTTAAGATCATGCCCTGCATCGAAGCCCGCGGCCTGCGCAAGGCCTTTGGAACAACCGTTGCCCTCGATGGCGTCAACCTGCGCGTCGAAGAAGGTCGCATCCTCGGACTGATCGGCCCTAACGGCGCCGGCAAGACGACCGCGCTCAACGCCATCCTCGGTCTCACTTCCTACGAGGGTGAATTGAAGGTCCTGGGGCGCGATCCGTGGACGGCGCGCGAACGTCTCATGAACGACGTCTCCTTCATCGCCGATGTCGCCGTTCTCCCGCGCTGGATGCGCGTGTCGCAGGCGCTCGACTACGTCGCCGGTGTGCACCCGCGATTCAATCGCACGAAAGCGGAAGCTTTCCTCGCCAGAACCGCGATCAAGCGCCGGAGCAAAGTGAGCGAATTGTCGAAGGGCATGGTCGCGCAGTTGCACCTCGCCCTCGTCATGGCGGTCGACGCGAAGTTGCTCGTCCTCGATGAGCCGACGCTCGGACTCGACATTCTCTATCGCAAACAATTCTACGACTCGCTCCTGAACGATTATTTCGATCGCAGCCGGACCATAGTCATCACGACCCATCAGGTGGACGAAATCCAGGACGTCCTGACTGATCTCATGTTCATCGATCGTGGACGCATCGCGCTCGAGTGCAGCATGGAGGAATTCGATGCGCGCTATCTCGAGGTGATGGTGAACCCAGAACAGCTCGCCGCTGCGCGCGCGCTCAAGCCGATTCACGAGCGACCCATTTTCGGTCGCAGTGTGCTGCTTTTCGATCATGCCGACCGCGACGAACTCGCGGCGCTCGGCGACGTGCGCAGACCGAGTATCGCCGACCTGTTCGTTACCGTGATGGGTAACAAGGCCGGCCAACCCATAGAAGGAGTGAGATGAATAGCGAATCGAATCCGCTCGAATCCCGGATCGCCGCCCCGGGCTCCAACAACCCTGCGCCGCGGCCACTCTACTGGTCGGTCCGCCGTGAACTGTGGGAGAACCGTTCGATTTACCTCGCGCCGCTGATTGTCTCCGGCCTGGTGTTGTTTGGCTACGCGATCAGCGTGATCGGCCTGCCGCATCGCCGACGCGCCCTTCTCCTGCTCGATCCGGTCCGGCAGCGGGCGATCGTCGAACAGCCCTACGATGCCGCCGCGCTCATGCTCATGCTGACAGCGTTTCTCGTCGGCATTTTTTATTGTCTCGACGCGCTCCACGGCGAACGGCGCGACCGGAGCATCCTCTTCTGGAAATCGCTCCCGGTGTCCGACCTGACGAGTGTGCTCGCGAAGCTGAGCGTTCCGATGGTCATCCTTCCGCTCATCACCTTCGCGCTCGTCGAGATCGTGCAGGTCATCATCTTGCTGATTAGCACGCTCACCCTCCTGCCCTTCGGCCTCGGTGCGACCACCTGGGAACGGCTGCCGTTTTTCCAGCTCTCGATCATCCTGCTCTACGGCATCATCACGTCGGTGCTTTGGGCGGCGCCGGTCTATGGCTGGCTGTTGCTCGTCTCCGGCTGGGCGCGGCGGGCGACCTTCCTTTGGGCGGTGCTTCCGTGGCTGGCGGTTTGCGTGGTCGAGAAGATCGCGTTCAACACCGGGTATTTCTGCCACCTGCTCGGGCGACGTGTCTTTGGCAGTTACGAGGATGCGTTCGTCGTCGCCCAGCAAGTGCACGCCGGGGGCGTGCCCGTAGTCGATCGGCTCACCCAGCTCGCGCCATTGAAGTTTTTGAGCTCGCCCGGTCTTTGGCTTGGATTCGTGGTCGCGGCGGTCTTTCTCGCCGCCGCAGTCCGTCTCCGCCGCTGTCGCGGGCCGCTCTGATTTTTTATGCGCCTCAGACCTGCATTTCAAAGGAGAGATCGTGACGATGACCGGACGAATCACGGAAGTGGACGATTAAGGGCCGGGCGACCGGAAAACTCGTAATCACGATGGAGCCCCGCCGTCAGCCTGAACAATCCGCTACCCGTTAGTCTTATGAAACTGATTCTAAAAATCCTGAAATGGGCCGGCATCATCATCGCTGGCATCTTCGTCTTACTCTTCGTTTTCCTCGAGGTCGCCTACTGGCGATCGACGAACGACTGCGGTCAGAAAACAACCTCCGCCGCCAGTCTCATGAAAGCCATCGTCTACTGCGACTACGGCTCGCCCGGCCTCCAGGATGTGCCGAAGCCTGTGCCTAACGACGACCAGATCCTGGTCAAGGTGCGGGCCGCCTCGGTTAATCCGCTCGACTGGCATTTCCTCCTGGGCACGCCTTACGTCCTGCGCCTCGGGACTGGCCTGCGCAAACCGAAAGATACCCATCTCGGCGTCGACTACGCCGGCACGGTCGAGGCCGTGGGCAAGAATGTTACTCGCTTCAAACCGGGCGACGAAGTCTTTGGCGGCAAGAACGGCGCCTTTGCCGAATACCTCCGTGCGCTCTCGGATAGGGCCGTCACCCTGAAACCTGCCAACCTTAGCTTTGAGCAGGCCGCTTCCGTCGGGATCGCAGGCGTGACTGCTTTGCAGGGCCTGCGCGACATCGGGCACGTGAGGGCAGGGCAAAAAGTATTGATTAACGGGGCCTCCGGTGGTGTCGGCACTTTCGCGGTTCAGCTCGCGAAGTCATTCGGCGCGGAAGTCACCGGCGTTTGCAGCACAAGGAACCTCGAGATGGTCCGCCGGCTCGGCGCCACACACGTCATTGATTACACGAAAGAAGACTTCACGAAGGGTAGCGAACGCTACGACGTCATCCTCGACTGTGTCGGCACTCAACCCCTCCTCGGTTTTAAGCGCGTCCTCACTCCCAGGGGCATCTGCGTCCTGATCGGCGGCGGCGGTCCGAACGAAGGGCGTTGGATCGGCCCTCTCTCCCGCCCGGTCAAGGCGCTCCTGCTTTCTCCTTTCATCAGCCAAAAGTTCGCCATGTTGATGGCCGAACTAAATCAGAAGGATCTCGTCTTCCTGGCCGACCTGATGCGATCGGGAAAAGTGACTCCAGTGATAGACCGGAGCTACAAGCTCAGCGAAGTCCCCGAAGCGATTGAATATCTGGAGAAGGGCCACGCCCGAGGAAAAGTAGTAATCGATGTGGATTGACGACTCTTCCCCTGGCTCTTGCGGCTCGTGGGGCAATCGGTCTCTGCCTCTGCTCCACTTCCTCGCGTTGCCTTCGGCTTTCCACTTACTCGGGAAATCCGTCACGGCCGGAGCGGTTGATCCATCGCTATAAAATTTGGCGACCCGCGCGCGGGCGAGGCGCGAATCCCTGAGCAATGGCCTCGCCACTTCCGTATGCGCTCATCACAGGCTGCGCCGCGTGGGCGATTTACCTCGCCCTCGTCGGAAAAAGCTCGGCCGCGGAGCTCGCAGCGGGCTTGGTGGTGGCGACGACGGTCACGGCCGCGCTCCTCTTCGTGCGACGGGAAAGCCGGCATCATTTTCAAATTGACCTGCGCTGGATCAGCAGGCTGCGCGGCCTGCCGCTGCAGGTCCTGCGAGATTGTGCGGTGGTCTACGCGGCAATTCTCCGCCGGCCGTCGCGCGCGCGGGGCAGCGGGCGCTTTGGCGAGCGCGACTTTCACGCTGGAAATGAGCATCCCGCGGCGCGCAGTCGACGCGCGCTCGTGATTTGCGGGATTTCGCTCGCGCCCAATACCTACGTCCTTGGCTCGTTAGGTTTGCCAGAGGGAAAATTGCTCATCCACCAGCTCGTGCCGGAGAAATCGCGTGGGCACGATCCGCAATGGCCGCTATGAATCTTTGGCTCTGGGCGGCGCTCTTCCTTGCGCTCGGAAGCGTCCCTTGCGGCTGGGTGATTTTGCGCGCGGAGCTGACCGATGCGCTCGTGGCGCTGCAATTCGCAACCGTCCTCGGCACGCTCGCGCTCCTCCTGATTGCGCAGGGATTGCAGCGGCCCTCCTTCTTCGACATCGCGCTGACCCTCGCGCTCCTCGGCTTCCCGGCCACGCTGCTTTTCTCGCATTTTTTCGAGCGATGGTTATGACTACGTCGGATTGGATCTGCGCGATCCTGCTCGGGCTGGCGGTGCTCTTCACCGCGCTTTCTGTTCTTGGTCTTCTCGTGATGCGTAATGTATTCGATCGCCTGCATGCGATCGCACCGGCGAATCTCTTGCCACCGGTTTTCGTCGGCGCGGCGCTCGCGATCGCGAACGGTCTCTCCGCGAGTTCGCTCAAGGTAGTGCTCGTCGTGCTCGTGCTCGTCGGCACCAGCCCGGTCCTGACGCATGCGATCGCCCGCGCGGCCCGGGTGCGGAAGGAAGGCCGACTCGAG
>DASXDC010000191.1:0-9947 GCA_036490855.1 Chthoniobacterales bacterium | reverse complement strand
TGATTCCAGTCGGCTTGTTCGTTAGGCGCGAAGGGCTCGAAGGAAGTCTGCGCATTAGGGCCGATCTTCCAGTCGTTTTGCGCCGTTGGCCCGTATTTCCAGCGGCTGTAAGAGGAGGGCGCCGCGGCGACGACAACATTTTCCGAGGTCACGATGGTCGGCTTGGACCGAGCGGACCGTACCCGGGCTGCGGCGACCTCTGTAGCTGCGGTGGAGGTGGCCGGCTGGGCGCCGCAGAAGTAGTAGTAAGTCAAAGTGGCGAGGATCAAGAGAAGAAGTGGCTGTTTCATATAGTGCGGAGCGGTGCTCGAAGGATAACGAAACTCATAATGCCCATAATGGCCGGAATCGGTCAATAGAAGTTTGGCAGGGGCGGACCATTTCGTTAGGCGAGCAAAACTTCATGACGGCGCCAAGATCAGCGATTGATCACGCACGATCTGTTTCTGTGCGGTTTCCGAAGAGAAACCGTCGCTAGCCGCGCAGTCGTTAGGCTAGATAGAGGTGGATTCGTCTTTTCCATCATACCGACAACCCTTCAGCGGTGGATCCAGATCTCGAATAGATCCGGATCCGATGAAATTTGGCGCCACTGTCCGGGTGGAGTCCAGTCGCCACCGAAGGCTCAGTCGAGATGCCGGTGAATGAGAGGAAGGAGGGCTTTCACGTCGGAGGTCCTGAAGGCGCGACGCCGGGAGCGTTTCGCATCCAGTGGAAGATTGCGGACCTGCGCCAGATCGCCGTTTTTCCAGACCCATGCGTTGTCGTTGTAAGGACCGACTTTGCGCGGATCACTCCAGGTGTGGATAGAGAGAAGACGATCGGTCAGAGCAGCAGCGATGTGCATCGGACCGCTGTCGACGCTGATCGTGAAGCGCGACCGACGAAGGAGCCAGATCAGCTGCAGGATCGAAGTGTGATTAAGGAGGTCCATACAGTTGTCGGGCACCGGCACTTTTTTCTTCGTTCGCCCGACGATCACGATGCGATGCGGCGCGAGAGCATGACAAAATTCTTCGACCGCCAGATCACTGAGAGATTTGCTCGCGCCGCGGGCAAACGGATGGATCAGAATAAACGGTTCATCCTCCTCGAAACGTCCGATCTCGTCGCCACTCGGAAGGGGGAACCGGAGCGGCCTAACAATCGGAACACCGAGGCTTGCGACGAGCGAAAGGTAACGCTCAACCGCGTGCGCCTGACGATCAACCTTTGCGGGATGCTGATAAAAAAGATGCGCTCCTTCGCGTGCGTCATTCATCCCCCAGAATTCTCGCGGGTGGCTTATTTTGCCGATGAGAGCGCTGCGGAGCAGGCCTTGAAAGTCGAGCGCGAGATCCGGTTGGAGGCGACCGGTCTCGCGCAGCCAGGGAAGGAGATGCGTCCACATTCCAAACCGCCCGAGATCGCTTCGCGGAAAGATGTGGACGTGATCGATGCTGCGATTGCCGCGCAGGAGCGGCGCCCATTCCGGGTTGATGACCCAGGTAATATCCGCCTCGGGACAGGCATCGCGCAGGAGAGCGGCCGCGGGCAGCGTGTGCACGATATCGCCTAACGAACTTGGTTTGATGATCAGAATCGAGCGGATCTCGGAGAGCTGTCTGCCGCTGGCTGAGGACATCTGTGACCGCGCGCCTCTGTTTCTTCGTCCCGACGAGCAATCAGAGATGCCCTTGCCTAACGACCGACGGCCAGGCGATCGGCCAGCCGCTCGGAGAGACCGGCCTGGCGAATTTTCCGCTGGGTCGTCTCGAGATCATATTTGACCCGGCGTTGTTCAACGAGGTTACGGTCGGGATGGTAGATGGCGTAGGCGGCGCGCCAGTCGCGGTCGCGCGGCTGGCCGATGCTGCCGGGGTTTAGGAAATAATTCTTCCCCGGGGCAAGGACGATGTGTCCGACGGTCAGGCGACGCACATTATCGTCCCGGACGAAGGCGGTCGGCCAGTGGGTGTGGCCGAAAAAGCAAAGCGGGGTGTGCTGATAGGTAAAGCTCGCGATCGCGTCGAGATCGTTAAAGACGTAGCCCCACTGCGCGGGGGTATCGAGCGTGGCGTGGACGATGGAGAAGTCGCGCACCTGCCTCGTTAGGCGGAGGTCGGCCAGCCAGCTTTTTTCGTCGGACGAGAGATGTTCGCGCGTCCAGCCGATCGCTTCCTCGGCCAGTTCGTTGAATCCTTCGGTCGAGGAAAGAATCGATGCCTGTTCGTCATGATTTCCCTTTACCACCGGACAATCGAGTTCCTGGATGCGTTGCACGCATTCGCTCGGATTGGCGTTATAACCGACGATGTCGCCAAGGCAGACGTAGTGGGTGCAACCTTGGAGGCGCGCATCGGCCAGCACGGCATCGAAAGCCTCGAGATTCGCGTGAATGTCGCTAAGGACGGCGTAGCGCATTGGAAGGCTACATTTGAGAGTCGGGAATCCGCTGATGCAATGGGAGATCGAGTTTTTCTTCGAGAAATTTCAGACGCTGAATGAGGGTGGGGAGGCGCTCTCGCGGGCCGAGATCATAGAGCCGGCGCAAGGTCGCATAGGCTTCGCGCTCCCGGCCCGGAACGTGAGAAAGTTCGTAAGCGGCGAAACGTTTGTCGTATTGTGGCGCGCCCGGGAGCGATGCTGCCTGCGCATAGCAAGCGGCGGCCGCCGCATGATCCTGCAGCTTATCCCGGTAAAGGCGAGCGAGCGATTCGTAGAGCTGCGGTCGCTCGGAATTGTTCCTGATCCCGCGTTCGAGGAATTCTTTCCCGAGTTCGAAATATTCGTGTTGCGCTTTGCGGCGAAGAGCCTCGTTAGGCAAAGCCGGATCGCGCAGGGCCGCCACGCTCGCATTCCAGGCCATGTGCCAGGCGGCCATATCCCAAAAGAGAATCGAGCGCGGTTGCAGTGTCGTCGCCTGTCGGAACAGGAGGAGAACGCGACCCCACTCGGTGTGTTCCCAGGCGACATGGGCCTGAAGATAAGCGATGTCCGCGATGAGCGACCGAAAGCCGCTCAGCGCGGCGAGAAATCCGAGCTGGCCGATCTGCTCTCGAAGATCGAGATCGAGACGCACGGTTTGGAAGTGAGCGGCGCGATGTTCCGCGGTCAGACTGGATTCAATCGGCAAGCGGAGCGCGCCGAAACCGAGCAGGAGCAAGCCGATGATGGCGGCGCGAATCATAGCTCCTTTCCGTGAAATGCAATCCAGGCGAAGAAAAGATAAACCGAAGTATAAACGCAGCCGAGAACCGCAGTCCGGGTAAAAAGCCCTAACGGGATTGCGGTTCCGGCGACGATATCGTCGACCAGGTTGAAGAGTTGCAAATCGGGGAAAACGAGGGCCACGAGGCCGAGCAACGCCCGGGCGAACCAGCTGCCGCCGTGAGTTTGCAGCCAGAAGGCGCGGGCCGTCGCCTGAAGATGACCGATGAAATAGATGAAGACCATCACCACAATCGTGAAGAGATTCGACGTAGCGAAGGTGGAGATGAAGAGGGTGAGGGAAGCGAGGAGCGACGCCTTTAGAAAAATGAGAACGATCCCGGGAACGAGATTGCTGTTGAAGGCGGATGCGCGCAGGCTGCGTAGCGCTTCCTCGATTTGGGCCGGGGGAAGGCCAGCCATCTGGCGCGCGGTGTCGCTGGCGAGGATTTCCTCCCTAACGAAAAGCAGAACGAAGAAACATACGCTCATTGCCAGCAGACTGAGCGCGAGGAGAAGGAGAACTCCGGCGAGCTTCCCGATCAAATATTCATAGCGCGGAACGGGCTTGGCCAGGATGGTGTAGATAGTTCGCTCCTCGATGTCGCGCGGCAGGAGCTGGGCCGTGGCCACAATCGCAAGAAGCGAGGTAAAAACGCTCATCGCCCCTAACGAAACATCTTTCAGGATCTGAAACTCCTCCTGGATCCCGAGCTGGCCGACGACGACGGAGCTGGCGATGAGGAGGAGGGCGAAAAGGAGGACGAAGTAGAAAACCTTCAGCCTAACGAGCGCGGTAAAGGTGTTACCGGTGATGGCCGCGATCCGGCCGGCGGAAAAAATGCGATGGGCAGCGGCATCCATCTTCAGTATTTCATTTCCGCGGCTGCGACCTGGTCGCTTCTAAAAACACTCCCTCAAGTGTGTTTTGCGGCTGCCGTTGCTCGACAAGGCGGGTGCTAGACCGTGCGAGGAGCGCAGAAATCTCGGCCACAATCTCCGGGCTGGCGTTCTCGAGAATCAGCTCGGTCTGATTTTCGATCGTGAGCAGATCGTCCACCCGGCCTTCCCGAACGAGCACGCCACGAGCGAGGATGCCGACGCGATCACAAATTTGCTGCACTTGCGCGAGCAGATGAGAGGAGAGGAGAACGGTAATGCCGCGGCGTTTCAGATCCAAGATGAGATTGCGAATCTCGTGCGAGCCTTCGGGATCAACTCCTGCAGTCGGCTCATCGAGCACGACCAATTTCGGCTCTCGAATCAGCGCCTGTGCCAGGCCGATGCGCTGCAGCATTCCTTTGGAATAGCCTCCGAGACGCCGATCTCGCGCACTCTGAAGCCCGACGAGATCGAGGAGGTTTTCTACTTGCCGGTTAAGCCCTTCGCCCCGTAACCCCGAGAGTTTTCCGTAAAAATGAAGCGTCTCCTTTCCTGTAAGATGTCTATAAAAATACGGGCTTTCCGGTAGAAATCCGACGCCTTCCCGACTGCGCACTTCACGGCTGTCGCGACCGAAAATCTTTGTCTGACCGGAGGTCGGCGCAACCAAACCGAGAATTACTTTAAGAGTCGTGCTCTTACCCGATCCGTTAGGGCCGAGCAGGCCGTAGACTTGTCCCTCCGCCACCTCGAGATCGAGTTCCCGGACGGCGACGAGACCGGTCCGGCGAAAGGGAATCGGGAAAACTTTCGTTAAACTTCGGACGGCGACCGCTGGTTCAGTCATGGCGAATCTCAAAGCCGCGTGCGGCCGGCGGTTCGTCGAGGATAATCTCCGACTGTTCGCGGATGTGTGCCCGGAGTTCGCTCTGGCCAATCGCTTCGATGAAGGCTCGCACCTCGGCTTCTTCGCCTGCAACCCTCAGTTCGACACGGCCGTCGGGCAAATTCCGTACCCAGCCCGTGACCTCGAAACCCCTCGCGATGTTTTTTACCGACCAGCGAAAGCCGATTCTCTGCACATGACCGGCGAAGAAAATCTGCAACGAAAACATAAGCGGTCGCCAATCGTAAACGAGCCCGCGGCTTTGTCACCCGTGAAGCAGTCGGAACGGCCCGGATGAGGGCGCCTAACGAATAGCTCTTCTGTTCCGGAATCGACGAGAAAGTCGCTAATACCGGAAAGCAGGCGAAGGCGTCGCCTCCGGCAGCGGCTCGGGCGGCGCGATCAGGCGCGGGTCGCTTGAGTCGAGCTGAAATTGCACTCCCTGACTGGCGTAGACGGGAGCCGGTGTAGGTGCCGGCGCGAGCTTTTCTGCGACGAGCGAAGCCGACGCGAGACGAATATCCTCGCTCGCGACATAGCCATCTTCCCCACTTTGGAGCTCAACCTTCACGTATCCGAAAGAAGGGCGGATGATCTTCATGATCGCGTCGTGCGGCAATTGCATGTCGGCGCCGTTGCCTTGCTGCGGCCCGTAACGATAGAAGGGCGTTTGGTTCGCCGAGACCGCGTACCAGCCCTTCGTCGTACCGGAAAGGGCGCCGATCTTTGTCGAGGAAGCACAACCTGCCGCGAGCAGCAGAGTCGCCGCGCAGACACTGAGCCAGGGGAGTTTCATTTGTAGCTGTAAACGAAACTTACGCCCGCCGGTTCGCCTTCCTCGAGGCGCACTCGGATTAGATACTCTCCACTGTTAATCACGGATAATCCCGCAGCGGCTTTCGTACCCGAGTTGAAATTTTCTACCGTGACCGGCGCGCCCGTCTCGTCGAAGACCTGAATCGAAACTCGTTTCGCTTTGTCGGTCGCCCCGGCGGAAAACCAATAGTCATTGCCGGCGTAGAGATTGACCGCAATGAGCTGGCTCTCGTGCGGCGCGAGGGTGCCAGCCCAGTGGCCGTCACGAAGTTTAAAGCCATCATTGGTGAAGGCGCCAGCCAGTTCGAGCGCGACCTGGCGGGCCGCGACTTCCTGGTCCGTTTCCGCCAACACAGGGAGAGCGAGGGCGCAGAAGATGAGCGTCGTTAGGCAGAAACGCGAGGAGGCGCGCATTACTGGTCCTTCCGTTGAATTTCCTGCATCAATCTGTTCACGCCCCCATTCAGTTTCGTCACTTCGGCGAGCGTCAGGCCTTGGCCAAACGGCTTCGCCACGATCTGCTCGATTCCGCCGAGCTGGTCATTGACGCTTTTGACAAGGGGATCGTTCTGCAAATCCGGAGAGATTTGGCCGATTTTGGAGCGGATAAAGCGGAGCAGCTCCGGCTGGCGCAGAATCCTGCCGAGTTTTTCGTCGTAGCTTTTCTGGATCACACCGCTCACGACTTGTGTGCCGCGGATCCAGCCGCCGATACTCACCAAGATGACCAGATCCTGATCGCGATGCGCTTGCATCGAGGCTTTGACTTCGTTTTGCGTCGCCTCCAATTCTTCTTGAAGCGTGGCCCATTCGTCGTTCTCGGCGAACTGATTGATGCTGTTGCCGCGGGCGAGAATACTTTCGCTCACTCCGAGCGCCTTGGCCATTTTCACGATGTCGCCGCCGATGTTTTTCACCTGTTGCGTATCCTGGGCTTCGACCGCAATGAAGCCGTCCGCGATTAGACCTCCGAGATTGAGAGCGATCTGGGCACGCGTCTTGTAATTGATCGCGATCGGCCCACGATAGCGCGATGCCCAATCGGGCTTGGCGGGCTTCGAGAGGGCGGCGAAAAGTTCGCCCGGGGTCGGGATGGTGACTGAGTCGGTCTTGATCGCCTTCGCCATTTCGTCGGCGGAAAGATTGACCGAAGCCTGTGGAGCGCTACCTGCGACTGAGGCAGACGGCGCAGGCGTCGATTTGGCGAAAGCGGCCGCGCCGAGAAACGGCAATATGATCACCCAGGCCGCAAGATGCGCGAACATCCTGCCAGACTAACCACACGCCCCGCCAATGCCAGCGCGAAAATCAGGCGGTCGCGAAAACGCGGGGCCATTCGCTCGTTGCGCAGCGGCAGGCCACAGGGAAGACCACGATCGCTCTAGATTGCTCGGTGATCGTATTCCTCGAACGCGGCGGCAGAGAGACGTTCCTGCAGTTCGTTTGGCGGGCTGCTCTTGATCGCTGCTGTTCGCTGCTGTCCTGACCATTGGTCTTGACGCTCCTTCTCCGTCCTCGCTACGCTCGCGCCGTGAAAAGGAAATGTCAGATAGAATCATTTGGCTTTCCCGGTCCCCGATGGCTCGTACGTGCTACCGCAGGTGCAGCCACTGCGCTTAGCAGCACCCTTCAGCTGAGGCCGAGATCCTATCGCCGCCAGGCAAACGAGTTTCTCGGGAGAGATGGTAAACGGCCTGCTCGCATTCGGCGACGCGGGATTGAAGGCTTGGCGAAATTCTCGCCGGTCGCCAGCGAACTAATCTTGGTCATCGCTTATTGTTGCCCAGAAAGGTGATGAGCCGGCGAAAAGTCCTGCTCATCGGTTGGGATGCCGCGGATTGGGAACACATCAACCCGATCCTGGAGCAAGGGCTCATGCCGACCCTGGACGCGTTCATCAATCGCGGAGTGATGGGCAACCTCGCCACGCTCCAGCCGATTCTTTCCCCGATGCTCTGGAACTCGGTCGCGACCGGCAAGTTCGCCGACAAGCATGGCATCCATGGATTCATCGAGCCCGATCCGGTAAACGGTGGTGTGCGCCCCTACACCAGCACTTCGCGGAAGTGCAAAGCGCTTTGGAATATCCTAAGTCAAAACGGACTCCGCAGTAACGTTATCGGCTGGTGGGCGAGTCATCCGGCAGAGCCGATCAACGGCAACGTGATCACGAATGCCTTTGGCGGAGTGCGGTTCGATCCGGAGAAAGGCTGGACTTTCCCCAAAGGAGCGATCCATCCCGCGGAAAAAGGACCGGCGCTGGCCCGGTACAAGGTTTTCCCTAACGAACTAACCGAAGCGCACATCCTGCCGTTCATTCCCAGCGCGGCTACGATCGACCAGAAAAAGGACAAGCGGCTCAGCTCCTTCGCCAAGGTTCTGAGCGACAACGCATCCGTGCACGCGGTCGCGACGGCGCTGATGGAGACGGAGCCGTGGGATTTCACCGCCGTCTACTACGATGGGATTGATCACTTCTCCCATGCCTTCATGGCCTACCACCCGCCGAAGCTGGAGTGGATCAAGGAGGAAGACTTCGCCCTTTACAAAGATGTCGTGAAAGGCGCCTACCGATTCCACGATATGATGCTGGAGCGACTGCTCGATTTGGCCGGGCCCGAGACGACAGTCATCCTTTGTTCGGATCACGGATTTGAATCCGGTTCGCAGCGACCTCACGGCACACCGAGGGAGCCGGCCGGGCCGGCCGCGTGGCATCGGCAGTACGGCATCTTCGTCCTGGCCGGGCCGGGAATCCGGCGCGACGAACGCATCTATGGCGCGAGCCTGATCGACCTCGCGCCGACTATCCTGACACTTTTCGATCTCCCGGTCGGCGCCGATATGGATGGCCGTCCATTGCTCGAGGCATTCGACGATTTACCTAACGTTCGCACCATTCCGAGCTGGGAAAATGTGCCCGGCGAAACCGGCATGCATTCCGATTCGCCCCCGATGGATTCGGCGCAGGCCGATGAGTTGATGCACCAATTCGCCGCCCTCGGTTACATCGAAGATCCTGGTGCGGACAAAGAGAAAGCGGCCGAGTCCGCCGAGATTGAAGCGAAGTACAACGTCGCCCGCACCTATCTCTGGAAAGGCAATCCGGAGCAGGCCCGACCGCTTCTCGAAGAGATCGTTAGGCGCCGTCCCTGGGAAGATCGCTTCCTCATGCAGCTCGCCCCCTGTTATTTCCAAGCCGGCTATCTCGCGCAGTCTGAGCGCGTGCTCTTTGCAATCGCGGACGGCGGCGAGCCCGACACCGCGGCGACGAAACTCATTTGGGCCAGAATCAAACTCGCACGTGGCGATCTCGGCGGCGCGCTCAGCGCCTTGCTTACCGCCGAGGCGATGAACCCGCAGCTTCCCGGCATTTACATTCAAATCGGCGACGCCTATGCCCGCCTTCTTCAATGGCCGAACGCCAAGAGTGCTTACGAAAAGGCAATCGCGCTCGATCCGGATAACGCCCGCGCCTATCTCGGGCTCTCGACCGTTTACCGGCGGCTCGGCGACAATCAGGCGACGGTCGATAATGCTTTGCGTGCCGTCGGTCTTCTTCATCGTTTGCCGCTCGCGCACTTCAATCTTGGCGTGGCGCTCGCGCGCTCGGGTGAAAACGAACGGGCCCAATTGGCTTTCGAGACCGCGCTCCGCTTCCAGCCGGAACTGGTAAACGCCCATCGCTATCTCGCGACCATTCATAAGATGGAGGGCGGCGATCCTGACAAAGCCGCTTTTCATCGCGCCGAAGTGCTCCGCCTCACCCAACGCCGCGGGCGCCGCGCCGCTGCGGCCGATCCGAAACGCGAACAGATCTTCGATCTCCCGGAAATTCCGAAACGCGCGGAGCGGCTCGAAATTCTGCTTAAGGAGCGGCCCGATCCAAAAGTGCCGGAAGAGAAATCGGGCAAGACATTCATCCTCGTCTCCGGTCTGCCGCGCTCTGGCACGTCGCTCATGATGCAGTTGCTCGAAGCTGGCGGCCTTCCGCCCATGACGGATAAGGAGCGCATCGCCGATGTCGATAATCCGCGCGGCTATTACGAGTGGGAGGGCATCAAGCAAATCGCGAAAAAGCCGGAGTTGCTCGACGACGAAGCAGTCGACGGGCGCGCGATCAAATGCATCTCGATGCTTCTGCCGGCGTTACCAGAAAATCATCAGTACAAAG
>DASXDC010000190.1:0-3213 GCA_036490855.1 Chthoniobacterales bacterium | reverse complement strand
AGCGGAGCTGGCGAATCTGCGTTTCCTCTTCGCCACTCGGAAACGCGCAGCGGGCGCGAGCGCGCCGTCGACCGCGACCGTCGAGGCGTGATGGGCCGCCCGTGGTGGCGCGCATTCGCGGTCCGCGGCGTCGTCTGGCGGCACTATCTCGATTTTGGCCTAACGAATGTGCCCTTCTATCTTCGGCCGATCATGATCTTCTTCTGGACGGTTCTCTTTTTCTTTTTCGCCGCCCCCGCCCGCCGCGCCATCCTCGGCAATCTCCGTGTCATCCTGCCCGGCTCGAATTCGATCCTGAATCTCGGCCGCGCCTGGCTCACCCTCTATAATTTTGCCTGGACGATATCTGACGCGGCTGATCACAAGCTGGCGAAAACGGAGTTCCTCTACGAAACGGAAGGCGCGGAGTTTCTCGAGCAGCTGGCGGCGGCGCGCGGCGCAATTCTGCTCACGGCGCACATGGGAAATTACGACCTTGGCGCAGCAGTTTTCGCGGAGCGGTTCGAGCGCGAGATTCGGATGGTGCGCGCACCGGAAGCGGATCAACAGACGGCGCGTCATCTCGACGAATCGCTCGAGCGGGCGGGCGCGGGCGCGGTCAAGGTTGCCTACAACACCGCGAGCATGGCGCTCCCCTTCGAGCTGCTGAATGCGCTCCGGGAAGGCGAGATCGTTTCGATCCAGGGTGACCGCGCGGTTGCGCATGTCTCGCAGCGGAAAGCGCATCTGTTCCGCGAGGAAGTGATGTTGCCGGATGGTCCCTTCATGCTCGCCTTCGTCGCGCAGACGCCGATTTTTCCGCTCTTCATCGTGCGGACAAAATTTCACCGTTACAAAATCATCGCGCGTCAGCCGATCCATTGCCTCCGCGCCGGGCCAGACCGGGCAGCGGCGATCGAGGAAGCGATGCGGGAGTGGAGCCAAACGCTCGAAAGCGTGATCGCAACTAATTGGTCGCAATGGTTTTCGTTAGTCCCGATTTTCCCCGAGCGATGATGGCGGAAAAAGGTTACGCCTTTGCCTTGCCTCGCCTCGTCGCGCGACTTGCCGGGCGGCGGGTGCGCCGGGCGGAATTCAGCGGCTGGGAAGCCTATGGCCTCGGGATTCTCGTCTTCGGGATTAGCTGCGTATTTGGCGCGCGGCTCGTCCTCCTCTTCGTTAGGCCCGGCTGGGCCGAGGCGCTGCTGCTGCTCTTTCTCCCGGCGGAAACTTTCGTGGCTTATCTGGTCCTGTATTTCATCAACGCGCGCGTCATCGCGCTCCTCCGCCGGCTCCGGCTCTATTCCGCGCCGACGAATAATCCCTTCCAGCATCTCGTTATTATGTCACTCACAACTGTGCTGGCGCTGCTTTTCCTGCGCGATGAATGGCGCTCGTTGAATTCGTTAGGCGTGCTCTGGCTCGGAATTCTCTCCTCCAACCTGCTGGCGCTCGTCATCCTGAAGATTCGGCATGAGCCGTAAGCTCATCCTCGGTTTTGCCGTCCTCGCGGCGGTTTTCTTTTGCGCGATCGTCGCTTTTCATCCGCTCGTCGCACTGGCGGTCCTCTTTGTTTCGCACATCTTAATTTTGTTCCCGACGCTGGTCCCGAATTGTCAGTGGTGGGGACCGGTCGCAACCCATTTCGAGACCAGAGAACGTGAAGTCTGGCTCACGATTGATGACGGACCCGATCCGGTGCAGACGCCGCGCATCCTGGAACTTCTGCGGGATTTTGACGCGCGCGCCACCTTCTTCATCATCGGCGAACGGGCGAGAAAATGGCCTAACGAGTTGGTCGCAATCCTGGCCGCCGGACACGAAATTGCCAATCACACTGCGACCCATCCGAGCGGCACCTTCTGGTCTCTGCCGCCAGGACGAATCGCGGCGGAAATCGATCGCTGCGCGGCCGGCACAGCGTATTTTCGCGCTCCCGCCGGGATGAAAAACTTCTTCGTTCATCCCGCGCTCGCCCGCCGGAATCTGCGGCTGATCGGGTGGACGGTGCGCGGTTTCGACACCGTGAGCAACGACCCGGAGGCAGTCGCAGCCCGCATTATGCGCCAGACAAAACCGGGTGCGATTCTTCTCCTCCACGAAGGCCGGCGGGTGGAGAGCGACCCGGACTTTCATCCGCGCTGCCTCGAGCGAACGCTGATCGCCCTAACGAATGCTAACTTCTGTTGCGTTCTGCCGCGGCCCGAGCAACTGCGTCCGCCTGCCGGCGGAAAATAAAGAGGTGATTGTTGAACGGCGTTCGTCCCCAGAGCGGCGCGACCGTGCGGGTAAAGCGCCTCTCGTCGAAGGCGGCGAAGATCCGGTCGCGAGTTGGATAATGCAGAATCGCTTTCATGTTCCAAGTCGTGGTTTGGGCGAAGCGCTCGGCCAGATGAGTGAGCCAAAAACGGGCATTGCCATCGCGCGGACAATCGCGGATCACGAACATTCCGCCGGGCGCGACCCGCTCCGCCAGGCGCTGGAGGAGGCGCGTTTGTTCGTTAGGCAGCAAATAATGGAGGAGATCGAATAGGACGATGTGGCCAGATCGCGCGATCGGTTTCATCACGTCCTGCTCGATGAATTCCAGATCGTGGTAGATGCCGCGGGCGACATCGTGGGCCCGGGCGATTTTGCGTCCGTCGCTGTCCAGCCCGCAGATCGGCGTAGAGAGATTCCGCTCCCGCAGATAGAAGGCGAGAAGGCCGACGCCGCAGCCGACATCGACCAGCGGTCGCGAGGAAGCGCGGAACAATTCGTAGGCGGCGGGAAAGATCGGATCGCTCCGCAATTTCCGGCCGGCATACATCCGGAGCCAGCGCTCGCGGAAGCGCGCCGCGACCCGGGCGCAGGCCCGCTCATGCGCGTCGAGGGATGATCCGTTTTTCGTTGCGTGGCCCTGGTGCACTGACAAAGTCAATATTCCAATGTCCGACCTTTTCTCCGAATACAAGGTCGACGATTTTTTCGACGAGATGTTTGCCGCGCGGGGCGTAGCGCGGCCTCATTACAGCAGATTGCTGGCGGCCTTCAAGGAAATGGGGGCGGCCGATTTCGAACGGAAACGCGATCTGGCGGCCGCGAGTTTCTTGGGTCAGGGCGTGACCTTCACCGTCTACAACGATGAGCAGGGAACGGAGCGTATTTTTCCGTTCGACCTCATCCCGCGCATCATCCCGGCGCGCGAATGGGACCTGGTCGAGCGCGGGCTGACTCAGCGCATCACCGCGCTCA
>DASXDC010000189.1:0-22228 GCA_036490855.1 Chthoniobacterales bacterium | reverse complement strand
CTAACGAAAACATCTGGCTCGATCCCTGGGATGCGAAGCCCTTCGCTTTCGTCTCCCACGCCCACAGCGACCACATAGCGCTCCACGACGAGATCATCGTCTCGGAGCGGACCGCGCACCTGATGCAGGCGCGCCTCCCGGGAAAAAGGCGCGAGCATGTGCTTCCGTTTGGTGAACCTAACGAGGTCCGCGGGCATCGTGTCACCCTTCTTCCGGCCGGCCACATTTTTGGCTCCGCCCAATTCTTCCTTGAAACAGAGCGCGGCACTCTTCTTTACACGGGCGACTTCAAGTTACGCCGCGGCCGCTCCGCGGAAGCGACAGAGTGGAAAGCCGCCGACACCCTCGTTATGGAGACGACCTATGGTCTGCCGCGTTATCGTCTGCCGCCGACCGAGTTGGTCGTGCAACAGATTGTCGCTTTTTGTCGCGAAGCACTTGAGGAAGGAGCGACCCCGGTGCTGCTCGGCTACTCGTTAGGCAAGGCGCAGGAAATTCTCTGCTCGCTCGCCGAGGCAAATCTCCAGCCGATGCTGCACGGCTCGGTCTACCGGATGACGCGGATTTACGAGCAGTTCGGACAGAGCTTCTGCAACTATCAGCGTTACGACGCGAAGGCGGTCGCGGGCAAGGTGCTGATCTGTCCGCCGAGCGCGAATCGATCGCGTATGATCGAGCGAATCAAGAACAAGCGCGTCGCCATGATCAGCGGCTGGGCGGTCGAACCAAATGCAATTTACCGCTACCAGGTCGACGCCGCCTTTCCGCTCTCCGATCATGCTGATTACGACGACCTGCTGCGTTACGTCGAGCTCGTGCAACCACAGCGCGTCCTGACGCTGCACGGATTCGCGGCCGAGTTCGCGCGCGATCTGCGCGACCGCGGCCTCGAGGCGTGGGCGTTGAGCGCGCAGAACCAAATGGAATTGACGCTCGGGACATTTCGCGGAGCCGAGCTCCAGCTTCCGAGAAGGACGCTGCCTAACGAAATGCCCTCTTCTGAATTCCACACCTTCGCCCGGCTCGGCGAGCAGATTACCGCCACTCCTGCCAAGCTGGAGAAGATCCGGCTTCTTTCCGACTACCTGCGCCCGCTGGAGCCGGAGCAACTTCGCATCGCCGCCACCTTCCTGACCGGAAAGCCGTTTGCCCAATCCGACCAGCGAACCCTCCAAACCGGTTGGGCAATCATCTACCGCGCCCTTCTCGGCGCAAGCGGACGTGGCAACGCCGAGCTGCGCCGGATTGCGAGCAGCCACGGCGACGCGAGCAAGGCGGCTCTCGAAGCGCTCGAAGACCGAACCGAGCCGGAACCCTTTTCGTTAGGTGAAGCCGAAGGGTTTTTCGAAGAGCTGCACAGGACGCGAGGACCGGCAGGCAAGACGGAATTGCTCCAGAATCGCCTGAAAAAACTCTCCCCGCTCGAAGCGCAATATCTGGTTAAGATTCTGACTGGCGACCTGCGCATCGGACTGCGCGAGGGGTTGGTCGAGGAAGCGATCGCGCGCGCCTTCGAGGTGTCGCTCGAGGAACTGAAGGAGGCCCACATGTTGTTAGGCGACATCGGCCGGACGGCGCTCCTTGCCTTCCTCCGGCAACTCGACAAGGCGGAGCTGACTCTTTTTCGCCCGATCAAGTGCATGCTCGCCAGCCCGGAGCCAACGGCGGAAGCGATCTGGGCCCGCTTTGCGGGAGATGAGCCTAACGACACCGTGGTTTACGTCGAGGACAAGTTCGACGGCATTCGCGCCCAGCTTCATCGCGGGGCCGAGCGGGTCGAAATCTTCTCGCGCGATCTCCGCCGGGTGACGAGACAATTCGAAGAGATCGCCGAGCGCGCACGTCTCTTCGAGTCGGAGCTGATTCTCGACGGCGAGATCATGGCCTTCGAGCACGGGAAAAAGCTGACGTTTTTTGATTTACAAAAACGCCTCGGCCGGAAAAGCGAGAGCGCAGATCTCTTTGCCGCGCCCGCGGCCGATGTCCCGGTCGTGTTCGTCGCGTTTGATCTCCTTTGGCTGAACGGACGCTCTCTCCTCAGGCAGACCTTGCAGGAGCGGCGCGAGCTGCTCCGTGGCCTAACGATGCCGAAACAGTTTCAGATTGCGGAGGTTTCCGCGGCCCGCTCCGCCGAAGAGATTGAGACGGCGTTTCAGGCGGCGCGGCGGCGCTTGAATGAAGGCTTGATGATCAAAGACCCGGCGAGTTTCTACACGCCAGGCCGGCGCGGGCTCTCGTGGTTCAAGCTAAAAAAAGAGCTGGCGACACTCGATGTCGTGGTGGTGGCGGCGGAACTTGGACACGGAAAACGCAATCACGTTCTGAGCGATTATACCTTTGCGGTGCGCGATGAGGAAAGCGGGCAACTACTCCCGATCGGCAAGGCCTATAGTGGCCTAACGGATGTCGAGATCGCGGAGCTGACCAGGCATTTCAGGAAAAACGCAATCGTAGATCGGGGACGTTATCTGGAGGTGAAACCGGACGTCGTTCTCGAGATAGCGTTCGATTCGATCCAGCCAAGCACGCGGCACGCGAGCGGGCTCGCGCTGCGATTCCCGCGGATCAAGGCGATCCGGCGTGACAAGACGCCGGATTCGATCGACACCCTGGCTTACGCGCGAAAGCTCGCGGCGGGAATTCGTTAGGCGTTATGGGCGACGCGCCGTCGGGGTGGCCGTCACGTTCGGCTCCGGCGAAGTCTCGGAAGCGGCTTTGCCGCGGCGCTGCTTCTTTTCTCCGCGCCGGTTCGATCTCTTGTCGATCGAAGTTTCGTTAGGCAACTGCGTTGCAACAGGCGTTTCGGTGGCGGCAGGACTGGCGCTCGCCTGCGGCGTAGGCTTGGCACCCGGCGGTGGTTCTGCGGTTTTTCCATTTTGCGCTTTGCGCCCCAGCATCTCTTGCTCGCGCTCCGTCCGCCGCTCCGCCGGCGCGTCCTGGCCTTCCTTGCGCTTGCTCTGAGTTCTTTGGGGGTGATCGCGATCGGCTGCCGCCGGTGGGAAGGCGCGTTCCGGCGTGCGGCTGGGTGCGGCGGAGGGTGGAGCCGACGGAGGCGTGCTCGGCAAGGGCGCGGGCGTTCCGACTGGAATCGCATTCCCGCGCGAAACGTAGGGCGCAACGATCCGTCCGCTCTGCATCGGCGTGGACCGGGGGGAAGCTAGCGACTTCTCTGTTGGCCTAACGAATCGCTTTGGTGGCAGGTTCGCTGGTGGGATTGCTTCCGCCTTCATTTTCGAGCGCGCCTTTCGCCCGGCCTGTGAATCCTGAATCTCCGACCACCCGCGTTCCACGACCGGTTGCGCGATCTTGCGCGCGACGCGATTCGGTCGCGCCCCGCCATCTGACGAGTGGAAAGCGACTGTCGGGAGCGCGACGACTTGGCCGCGAATAATCGGCCGCGGCTCGTTCAGATTTTGCGTGCGCTCAAGGCGCAGGCGCTCGATTGGCTGTCGGCTGCGCTTCCGGAGATTGTCGTAGGTCGGTCCGCGGTTAACGACGACGGAGTTCTCGTAGGTGATATTGGTAATATTGGTCGTCTGATTGATGATCGTGACATTGCGCTGGGTTGGCACGATCTCACGCGAGGTCAGCTTACGGCCGAATTCGTTAGCCGGGACAAAAGCGTACTGATCCGGCCCGATGTCGTAATAGTTATCGGCCCAATTGCGGATACCGGTTTGACGATCGAACTGCGCCTCGGGCGGAAGCGGAGCCCAGCCGACGTAGTCGTCCCCTTCCCTCCACGAAACCCAGGCGGGAGCCCATTGTTCGCCCGGCACCCAGACCCAACCGACGCTGCGCAGCCGAATCCACCGACCGTAGTGGTAAGTGGCCCAGCCAAAGGGCTCGTCGGAAATCCAGGTCCAGCCGGCGTCGGTGTAAACCCAGTGGCCATTTGTGTAGGGGCGCCATTCACGCGCTTGCGCGGCTTCGCGCGGTTGAAAGACATAGCCGTAATCGCTCGTCTCGATCCAGTCGCCGTAAGAATCGAGCTTCTGGTAGAAGGTCGCATAGGAGGCGGTCTCGGGATTGTTCGCTCCCGCCAGAGCCGCGGCCGGTGTGACGGTGGCGAGCGGCAGGGGCGTGGCGGTTGCCGCCCGATTTTCCTTCTCGCTCAAGGTCTGCTCACGCGCGTCGAGATCGGCCTGGCGTTGCGCGAGCTTTTGTTCTTCAGCAGCCTGATGCTCTGCAGAAAGCCGCTCCTGCACCTGACGTTCAATCTCGGCATTGTGCTCCGCCTCGCTCTGTTGTTTCTGACACGCGCCTAACGAGAGGGCGGATGCGGCGAGCAGCAGGAGATATCGTTTCATAAAATGATGAGACCGAATCGATCCCTGATTATTCGAACGGAAAGCGCCTTCCTGGCCTAACGATTCCGTTAATGATTGTTAGGCGCGGGCGACGGGGAAACGCTGGCAGCGGGAAGAATGAGCGCCTTCTCGTTTTTCGACCGCCGGAAATTTTGCCACTGTCCGTAGCTCACGAGGAGGACGAAGACCACCAGGATGGCGAGCATGAGCTTCAGCCCGCTTCCCGGGGCGCGCGTCGGCCCGGGAGAACGAGCAGGCGGGCCGGGCAAATCCATCCCGCATTATTGGCTGCGGCCATCGCGCTCGCAAACGGCTGGTTATTCCAACTGCAGCGCTGCGATCGCATCCATCACCTGCTGGCTGAGACGCGGATAAATCTCGCGGTTATTTCCTTCGATGTCGGCAGCCGTGAAAAAAAGCGGTTGGCCGACTACGATCGTGATCGGGCAGAAGCGCAGCTTGCCGCCGCCACGCGGGAGTGCAGCATGCGCACCGAAGATTCTCATGGGCACGACCGGCGCGAGTGTTTTCGCAATCACGAATCCGACCCCGGGTTGCGGCGGCTGCAACTTGCCATCGAGGGTGCGTGAGCCTTCGGGAAAGACGAGCGTGCCGTGATTCGCGCGCAGAATGCGAATGAGTGCTTTGAGCGCGCTCCGATCGCCCCCTTCCTGGTCGACCGGAATGACGTTGAGCTTCGGTAAAAGCCAGCCGAGCACCGGCACATCGAGCAGGCTCTTGCGCGCCAGGAAATAAATCGCGCGCCGGGAGCCGATGCCGGCAAACGGCGGATCAAGATAGCTCTCGTGATTCATCGCTAGGATGACCGGACCGTCCTGAATGATCCGTTCCGGATGAATGACGCGGAACCGAAAAAAGACCCGCGCCACCAGCCGGGTGAGATGATAGACGGTGAAATACCAGGGGTTCACCGCGCGCTCGTTAGGCCTTTGAGTTTTAAACGCCCAATGATTTCACCGACCACGCCATCGATCGTGAGGTTTGAGCTATCAATAACATGCGCGTCCTCCGCGATAATGAGAGGAGAAGCGCGGCGCGAGGAATCGGCTGCGTCGCGCGCGCTGATCCGGTCGCGTTGCCCCTGTGCTTCGCGGCGGCGCAGGCGGATCTCGGGCGAAGCGTCGATGTAGAACTTGAAGGGCGTGGCGGGGAAAACGACTGAGCCGATGTCGCGCCCCTCCATCACCAGGTCGCTCGTTAGGGCGTAACGCCGGAGATGATCGACGATGATCTCACGCACGCGCGGGACGCTGCTGACTAACGAGACATTTTCATTCACGCGATCGTCGCGCAGGTGCCGCTCGGGATCGACGCCGTCGACGAGCATGACCGATTCAGTGCCGCGCAGTTTACAGGTGAGCGGCGTGTTCTCGGCGAGGCGTTCAATGGCCGCGCCATCGTCGGAGGCAAGGCCGCGATCGAGGACGAGCCAAGTAATGGCGCGATACATCGCGCCGGAATTGACGTAGACGAACCTGAGCCGGCGAGCGAGCGCGCGCGCGACGCTGCTCTTGCCCGAGGCGGCCGGGCCGTCGATGGCGATAACTTGATGCGCGGCCGGAGCATTCATCGCGAGATTCCGGCGGCGGTTTTACTCCTCCTCCACGTGTGTGTGGGAGAATGATGTGATGACCGGCGTGGTGGTGCGGAAGCCTTTTGGGTTGACGAGTTCGCTCAACATTTTTTCAAAACCGGGATAGGAGGTCGCGACGCAATCGACATCCTGGATCACCGTCTCGCCCTCCGCGAACATCCCTGCGACCGCGAACGCCATCGCAATGCGATGATCGCCAAAGCTGGATAGACGTGCGCCATGCAGCGGAGCGCGCCCGTGTATTTCGAGCCCGTCGCTCAGCTCGACGACCTGTGCCCCCATGGAGCGAAGGTTGTGCGCGATGGCGGCGATGCGATCGGTTTCCTTGACCCGCAATTCCTGGGCCTGCCGGATGATGGTGGTGCCACGCGCGAGCGCGCCCGCGACCGCGAGGATGGGCAGCTCGTCGATTAAACCCGGAACTTCTTTTCCCTGGATGACAGTGCCTTTGAGATTCGCGCCCGTCACTTCGACGATGCCGCGCGGCTCGACCTGCTCGACGTCTTCGATCGCTTCGCGAACCTTTGCTCCCATCCGGACGAGAACACCGAGAATACCGGTGCGCGTCTCGTTAAGGCCGACGTCCCTCACGAGAAGATGACCGCCCGGCTGGGCGGCGGCGGCGACGAGCCAGAAGGCGGCGGAAGAAATATCGCCCGGGATGCTGAAGTCGCGCGACTCCGGCACCTGATCGCCAAAAACGCTCACGCCTTCCTCGTCTTTGTGACTGCGGACGAGAAAATAATTGAGCATCAGCTCGGTGTGATTGCGGGTTATGGCCGGCTCTTCCACCGTCGTTTTTCCCTTCGCGAAAAGTCCGGCGAAAAGCAGCGCGCCTTTGACCTGGGCGCTCGCAACCGGCGACGAATATTTTATTCCATGCAAGGGCGCGCCTTCGATCTTGAGCGGCGCAGTCTCGTGTTCGCCCTCGGCTTCGATTTTCGCGCCCATCAAACGCAACGGCTCGATGATGCGCGCCATCGGGCGCTTCGAAAGCGAACCGTCGCCAACCAACCGGCTCTCAAAATTCTGCCCGGCGAGGAGGCCGGCGAGCAAGCGCATCGTGGTGCCGGAATTGCCGCAGTTGATCGCCTCATTGGGCGCGACGAGGCGGCGGCGCTGGCCGTGCACGATGAGGACTTCAGGCTCTGGCTGTTCGATCGTGATACCGAGGGAACGCATCGCGACGACGGTATTCATGCAATCGGCGCTGCGGGAAAAACCGCGAAGCACACAAGGGCCGTTGGCGAGGGAGGCGATCAGAACGGCGCGATGAGAGATGCTTTTGTCGCCCGAAACGGTGATCTCGGCCTCGATCCGGGCTGCCCGTTTTATCCGAATGTCATCCATGATGTGAGCGACGCCGGCCGCCGAGAGGAGAAGAATCCCAAGTTGGGCTGAAATGTCCAGCGTGTCCGCGCGAGGGGCGCGGTGCGGCCGTTTTCAGCTGGCGAATGAAGCGAAATCGACTCGTTAGGGAACGAGGAAGATTTTGTTCGTGTAGGGATCGCGCACCTCGGTGCCGGGCGGGAAACCGCGGACATCGACGTAGCCCTGATCCGGCGCGTAGGGGCTGGTGACGAAGCCGGGTTTGTTAGGCACGGGAATGCCGTAAGGAATATCTCCCTTCGTTTGTTTGACAGGGCCCGCGGTCGCGGCGGTCTCGGGTGCTGGAGTGGTGGCCGTCTCCGGTGTGGGCGAAGGTGTGGGCGTCGGCGCAAACGGCTGCTGAACGGGTGGGTATTGTGTCTCCGGCGTGGCCTGATAAGTCGCGGGTCGCTGATGGCGCGGTGGCGGTTCGGGTTCGGAACAGGCGGCGATGAAGAGGGCCGTAAAGAGCGCGAGCGAGAGCGATAGTTTCATAGAGCTTGAGCGTGTGGACGGTCTGCCAGTTTTGTAATTCATCCCGTCGGGAGTGACAAAGACTAATTTCCAAGGCGGGTGCAGCTGAACTTCCTTCCCGGACAAAAATACAAATTCGCGGCCACTCCTCTGCGAATCAGAAAAGAATGAGGCAAAAGGGCGACGAAATCCTGGTGATCGACGACGATCGGGCGAGCCGGCGGATGCTGGCGCGGGCGCTGGGCGAGGCCGGCTACGATTGTCGCGAGGCGAGCAGCGGCCTCGAGGCGCTCGAGATGTTGCACACTGAAGCGCCGGCGCTTCTTCTGCTCGATTTCCACATGCCGGGCCTGAATGGCGCCGAGGTCTTGGCCCGGCTGCGCGCGGATGGAGATCCTGCCATCGCGCAATTACCGGCCATCATGCTGACCGGCGACGGCGGTGAGGAAAGCGAAGTGCATTGCCTGGAAGCGGGCGCGAACGATTTCGTAACGAAGCCGATCAACCTTCCAGTCCTGCGCGCGCGGATCGATACGCAGTTGCGGCTCCAGTCGCTCCGCTCGCAATTGCAGGAGCAAAATGACGAGCTGGAAGCGTGGCGGAAAAATCTCGAGCGGGATCTGGCTGCAGCTCGTCTGACTCAGCAATCGCTCATTCCGCAAAAGCCGCCAGCCTTGCCCGGCTGGGAAGTGGCGGCCGTCTATCGTCCGGTTATTCAGGTCGGTGGCGATATCTACGGCTGGTTGCGCATCAGCGATCGGCACATGCTTTTCTGGATCGCCGATGCGACTGGCCATGGAGCTGCGGCCGCGCTCCTCACGACCCTGGCGAAATTGCTCTTCCATCACGGCAGCGTCGAACACGCGCGGCCGGCAAAAATCATGGAGGCGGTGAACAACGATTTCCGCAGCATCTTCGGCGCGCGCTCCTTCATGACGGCGATGTGCGTGGCGCTCGATCAGGAGACAGGACGGGCGAGCGTGGTGGGCGCAGGCCATCCGCCTCTCATCGTGGCGCGGACGACGGGAGCGACCGAGTTGATCGCGTCGGGCGCGCCGCCGTTAGGCTTGCGCGATCGTTCGCAATTCGAAGAGACGACGATCGATCTGCACAACGGCGACGCCTTTCTCCTCCATACCGACGGACTTTACGGACAGTCGAAAAAGCAGGGCGAGCATTGGACGCCGGAACGGCTGCGCATCCTCCTGAGCAGTCCCGCCGGAAGTGCGCAGGATTTGTTAGGCAAGCTGCTCGCCCGCGTCGCGCCCGTGGAAGGAGCGCCGTTGGCAGATGATTTGGCCGCGCTCGTCGTGCGCCGGGCCTGTTCCTAGGGGAAGAATTTTTTCTTCCCAGTGAAAATTTAGTATTGCTCTCCCGCGGGCCAACGATTAATCAGCCTCTATGCCCAAAACCACAGCCAAAAAAACGCCCTCGAAACGCAAACCAAACGCAGCTTTCATGAGACCCGTCCAGCCGGACGAGAAACTCTCCGCCGTCGTTGGCTCCAAACCGCTCCCGCGCTCGGAACTGACGAAAAAGCTCTGGGATTACATCAAGAAGAACAGTCTGCAGGACAAGAAGAAGAGGACGCAGATCAATGCGGACGAAAACCTGCGCCCTGTCTTCAACGGCAAGAGCCAGGTGAGTATGTTCGAGATGACCAAGCTCGTCTCCGGTCATCTGAAGTAGCCATTTTTCGCCTAACGAATTCAGCAGCCTAACGGCTGGTGCCGGGGGCATTGTTTCGCCGCCCGCGAGCAGGCTTGTCTGTTCGCGGGCGGCTCTTTGTACTGACGAAAACTCGCAGACGCAGTGCGAGTCCTCTCCTTGCGTGAGGTCGGTCGCTCGACGAATGGTATCCGGTGAAGAAACTCCGCCTCGCGCTTCTCACCCTCATCGTTAGTCTGTTCGCTGCCTCTGGCGCGCGGGCGGAGGCAAATTGGCTGACCGATTTTTCAAAAGCTCAGGAGGAGGCGAAAAGCGAACACAAGCTTCTCCTCCTCGAATTCACCGGCTCCGATTGGTGCATCTGGTGCAAGCGGTTGGAGGCGGAAATCCTCTCGCAACCGGAATTTGCCAACTTCGCAAAGGAGAATCTGGTTCTCGTTAGGGCGGATTTCCCGCGGGCGAAGCCGCTGAGCGATGAGGTGAGGAAACAAAACATGCAGTTGGCCCAGCGTTTTGGGATCAATTCTTTCCCCACCATTATCGTCCTGAACGGCGAGAGCACCCCCGTCGCAACGCTCGGCTATGTTCCGGGCGGTCCGGATGTCTTCATCAAGCAGCTGAAGGCTCTCCCGAAAAGCTGACTAACGAACTTCGGCCCCGCTCGAAGAGCGCAAGGCTGCGTCAGCGCTGCGGTGCCACGGCAAACGCCTTTTGCAGAGCGTCGGAAAGTTCACGCCGCGTAAACGGTTTTGGCAGCGCGCCGCGAAAACCGTAGGAAAGGAATTCCGAGAGCGCGGCTTCATCCGAGTACCCGCTGCAGATGATCGCCTTCACTTCCGGATCAATGCTCCGCAGGCGCTCGATCGTTTCCACGCCGCCGAGACCGCCGCGCACCGTGGCGTCGAGGATGACGGCGCGAAACGATTCGCCTTTGCGCGCCGCGCGTTCGTAGATGCGGACGGCTTCCGATCCATCGGGGACCGCCGTCACTTCGTAGCCCATGGTTGCGAGTAGTTCCGCGGTGAGATCGCGAATGGCCGATTCGTCGTCCATCACGAGAATGCGCGGATGGCTGAACGGAATCGAGTAGTCGTTAGGCTGGAGCGGATCGCTCACCACCGCGCCGCTGTTGGCCGGAAGATAAAAAACGAACGAGGCGCCCGCCGGCGAATTTTTCTCGAGGTGGAGAAAGCCGCCATGTTTGCGGATGATCGAGTAGCTGATGGCGAGGCCGAGACCGCTCGAGCTGCGCTTGGTCGTAAAGTACGGATCGAAAATTTTCGCGACCACGTCGGAAGGTACACCTGGGCCGTGGTCGGTAATCGCGATTTTGATGTAGCGACCGGGACTGAGCGGGAGTGCGGTATGGGCATCCAACTGCACCGTCTCGGCGCAGATGTCGACCCGGCCGCCGCTGGGCATGGCTTCGCGCGCGTTGATAATAAGGGCATTGATGACCTGCTCGACCTGGCCCACATCGACCTCCGCCTTTCCCAGGTGATCTTCGATTTCAATCGCTGCCCGCAGATTCGATCCATGAAGCGAGAATTCGGCGGCGTGTTGAATCAAGTCCGCAACAGAGGCGATCTTCTTTAAGGGCGCTCCGCCCTTCGAGAAGGTGAGCAATTGGCTGGAGAGCCGGGCGGCGTGCTGCGCGGCCTGGCCCGCTTTGGCGAGGAAGGAAAGAAGATTGCCGCTGTGGCTTGGAGCATCGAGTTGGGCGAGGCCGATGTTGCCCGAGATGACGGTGAGGATGTTGTTCAAGTCATGCGCGATTCCGCCAGCCAAAGTGCCTAACGACTCGAGCTTGCTCGTGGTCAGGCGTTCCTCTTCCGCCCGTCGCCGCTCTGTGATGTCGCGGAAGAAAACCGAAATTCCGCCGCCGCTCGGATAAGAATGAACCTCGAACCAACCTTTTCCGGTGGTGTCGGCCGCTTCGAACTCGATCGCCACCTGATCGCTCATGACGGCGCGATAGTTTTCCTCGAAAACCGTTCCGACGAGCTGGGGAAGTTTTGTCCAAAGATTTTGCCCGAGAAGTGATTCGCGGTCTTCCCCCAGCATCGTCTCTGCTTCCGCATTGAGGTAGGTGAAATTCCAATTCGTATCGACCGCAAAGAATCCGTCGCTCGTTTTTTCTAGAATATCAGTCATGCGTCGGGCTGACTCCTGGAGGGCGACGCGCGCTTGATTGCGTTCCTGGATTTCTCGGATGTGGCGTTCGGCGACCGAGAGGCGCACCCCAAGACGACGACCGTCGAGCGGCTTCGTGAGATAATCATTCGCGCCCGAGGCCAGCGCCTGCTCCAGATCTTCCGGGTCTGACCGCGCTGTCACGAGCAGGATGTACATCTCGTCGCCGTCCGGCTGCGCCCGTAGATCGCGACAGAGATCGACTCCGCTCTTGCCGGGGAGCATCCAGTCGAGGATGAGGAAAGGAAATTTGTCGCGCGCCAGTTCGGACTCAGCCTCCTCGGCGCTGGCACAGGCGACGACTTCGTGGCCACGCTGTTCGATCAGCCGCCGCAAATTGCGTCGGCTATCGGGATGATCCTCGATGAGCAAAATTTTCATCTACCTTGGGAAACGTTTCACTCCCACGCGGGCTGCTCGGAAGCCCAGGCGACACGCGTTGAACTGAAGAGTGGCTCGCCTCCGCCCGCTATTGGAGCAGGATGACTGCCACGATTGGCAGAAGTTTTGCAAAAGTATCGCCTGCCCCGACCCTTTTCGTCCGCCGAGGCGCCGTCTTGCGTTGAGTGGCTGGTCTGCTACGTACAGCGCAAATCTCACTCTAGAAATTCCGCGATGGCTTCCTTGCGTTTCCTTTTTCTTGCCGGCCCGCTCCCTCTCTTTCTCGCCGGCTGCCTCACTGCACAGACTCCTTCTCCAGCCCCGATGAACACTCTTCCGACTTCGCCCGTTTCGAGCTCGACTCCGGCGGCCGCGATCAGTTACAGCGCGGTTCATGTGGAGGGCCCGTATATCGCGATGACGTTCGACGATGGCCCGAGCCAAAAGCTCACCCCGGAGTTGCTCGATATTCTCGCCGCCCATCATATTCACGCGACCTTTTTTGTGATTGGCAAGAACGCGGCCGAGCATCCGGAGATCCTGCGGCGGGCGGTGCGCGAAGGGAATGAGATCGGTAATCACAGCTGGACCCATCCTGCCTTCGGCAAAATGCGGGATGAGAAAGTGCGGGAGGAATTGCAGAAGACCGACGACGCAATCAAGGCGGCCATCGGCACAAGACCAACTCTGATGCGGCCGCCCTACGGCTCCATTACAGCGCGGCAAAAACAATGGATTCGCGCCGAGTTTGGCTATCGCATTATTCTGTGGGACGTCGATCCGCTCGACTGGAAACGGCCTGGCCCATCCGTCGTGCGCGATCGCATCGTTAGGGAAACGCGACCCGGTTCCATCATTCTTTCCCATGACATTCATCCGGGCACGATCAAGGCGATGCCCGAGACGTTCGACCAACTCCAGGCGAAGGGGTTCAAATTTGTTACCGTCTCGGAGTTGATCGCGATGGGAAAACCGATGGCGCCGAAGGAGCCTGGCTCGGAGGGACCGACTCCGCTCGTTTCCCCCTCAGGCTCACCGGCCGCCACCGCGCCGTTGGCTTCGCCTGCTCCCAGCCTAACGAAACCGTAGCACGCCGGCATGGTCGCCGACCTTTATCTCCAGTTACGGACTCGGACGGAAGCCGCCCTAGCCGCGCTGCTCAAGCTGGCGGCCGACCTGCAGCGGGAGGCGACGATGCTCGACACGTTGCAAAACATGCTGCGCGATGTGCGTGAGCCGTTGCTTTTCGTCGTCGTCGGTGAAGTGAAGGCCGGGAAGTCGTCTCTCCTCAACGCACTTTTCGGCCAGGAATTTTGCAAGGTCGACGTTCTACCCGCAACGGACCGAATCTATATTTTCAAATACGGCGCGCGCGAACAGACGATCGACGTCTCGGCGCAGGTAAGCGAACGCTATCAGCCGATCGGCTTTCTGCAGGACTTCAACATCGTCGACACGCCGGGCACCAACACGATGGTGGCCGAGCACCAGACGATCACGGAGAACTTCATCCCGCGTGCCGACCTCGTCCTCTTTGTCTTCTCGGTCGTGAATCCCTGGGGTGCCTCCGCCTGGGAGCTGTTGAAATTCGTCAACCAGAAGTGGCTCAAAAACGTTGTCTTCGTTCTGCAGCAGGCGGATCTGCGCGAGCCGCGAGAGATCGAGGTGATCGAGCAACATCTGCACGACACCGCCAACGAGAAACTGGGCTTCGCGCCACCGATTTTTGCGGTCTCGGCGCGAAAGGCATTTCTCTCGCGCACTTCTGGGCTGGGCAAGGAAAGCCTTTGGAAGGAAAGCCATTTCGCCGCCTTGGAAGATCATATTGGCCGGATGGTGGATGAATCGCGCCACGGCCTGCCGAAACTGAAAACGACCTGCCAGACAGCGATCGTCATTCTTTCCGACACGGCTTCGCGGGTTCGAAATATTCTCGCCACGATTATGCGCGACGAAGAACAGCTTGGCCGGCTCGAGGGAATTCTGGAGACGCGCAAAGAACAGACGTTGCGGCAGGTGGGCGGTTTTTTGCGTGGCATCGAACAGGCTTGCCGCCGCTGTGCGGCCGAGGGACAGACGCTCCTCGAGCGCAATCTCTCCTTTTGGCGTACCTGGCGACTTGTTTTCGGCAAAGCGGAATGGCAGGAGAAATTCCAGGCTGATCTCGAAAACAAGATGCGGGAGCTGATTCAACCGCAGGTCGAGAACGCGCTGCAACTGCTCGAGACCGATCTGCGCAGCCTCTGGCCGCAATTGCAGGACACGATGGAAAATCAATTTAAGGGCGGTTCGCGAATGCAGCTGAACCAGACGATGCCGGATTTCGCGCGGCAGCGGCGCGAGCTGCTGCAAGCGATCGAGCTCACGCTCGTCGAACGGGTGGCGGGCCGAGGAATGGAGGCGCAACTCGAGCGGATGTTTCGCGAGACGGCGACTTGGCTGCGTTTTCCTGCCGGAGTCGCAGCCGCAGGGGGAATCGTGACGGTGATCGCCACCATGAGCAGCGCTGCTGTCGCGGATATAACCGGCATCGTGGCACTCTCGGCCGCTGCGCTCGGCACGTTCGTCGCCTTCGGGCGTCGACGAAAGATTCTCGCGGAATATCACCGCCAGATGGAGAAAAAGCGCGAGGAACTGGTCGCCGCCATCGAACAGCAATTGCGACACGCGATCGATCTCTTCTACGCGGAGATTGGCTCAGTCTTTCAGCCTATTCGCGCCTTCTGCACTGGGGAGCGGAAGCGCTACGACCCGCTTATGAATCGAGTGCGTGAGATCGAGAAGACCTTGGCCGAGTTGTCAGCTGAACTGACGCGGGTTGGTTAATTTGGCGACGGCCGCTGCTGGCCGCAATACGTGACGACGACGAGTCGCGACTACGCCCACAAGACGCTACTTCTTCGTCTTCTTCTTCGTCGAATACTCCTCAGCCAGACGCTGCTCGGTCTGCCGACGAGCGATCACGAAATTATTATTGTCGCCGTAGTTTCGCCACGGGCCCGGTGGCACGTCGCGGACTTCGACAAATTGCCAGTCGGTCAGCGAAGTCGGTCCGAGGCCGAGATAATCGCGCACCGCCGGCGAGACATCGAGCCCGGCGCCGTGATTCAGATTTGGCCGCGGGCGCTCGTTGCGGAAAACGTATTGATAATGATCGGTCCGGAAAGGTCCGCAATCCTCCCACTGCGCGTAGCAGACCCGACTGCCGCGACGGATGGCGACCCAGCGATCTTTGCAGACGGAGTGCCCCTGTTGCACAAATGCCTGCCTGAACCACGGCACTACGATCGGCGCCTCCGGTTTGAATTGTCCGTGCGAGACGTCGTTATAGGGCAAGGCACAGTAAAATGGGTTTTGCCGCGGGACGAACGAGATGGGGATATAATCGTGCCGGCGGGAAGGATCTGGATTGTCGTAGCCGCCGTAATTCCGCGTCCAGTCGGGATCCCACGAACTCTTGTGGTTCGGCACCGGGTTGTTCACGGTCGGGTTCTCGCCAATCCAAAAAATCGTGGTCACGATATCTGTCTTCCAAGAATAACGAGAGGTCGAAAAACGCGAAGTCGTCGGGACGAAAACCTGCGGCTCGACCTTGAGCAGCGCCTGGGCCCGCAGCTTCATGGCATAACGAGCGAAATCCGCGCTGCTTTCATAGGGCGACTGGGCGCAAAGAGGCGATGTGACCAGCACTGAGCCGGCAGCGAAGGCTGCGAGGATTTTGAAACTAGTTGCCGGCATTTCCACCATTCGTTCTACACAAACAGACTCATCGGGCAAGCCTGTTCCACCCGTTGCTATTTAGCACGATCCATTCCAGCGCGGATTTTCAACTCCGGCTCAGGAGACTCTCCCGTTGCAGCTCCGCGCTTCCTGTCTCCGGATAATCCATCGTGAAATGCAATCCCCGGCTCTCCTTCCGGCTGAGGGCGGAATCGACGATCAGAGCCGCCGCTGTCGCCAGGTTGCGCAGCTCGAGCAGGTCAACTGTTATTCGGAAATTCCAGTAAAACTCCTGAATCTCGCGCTGCAGATTACGCAAACGCGCACTCGCCCGCTGCAGGCGTTTATCGGTCCGCACAATCCCAACATAATCCCACATCAGCCGCCGGATTTCGTCCCAGTTGTGATAAATCACAACCAGCTCGTCGAGATCCTGCACTTCGCCCGCCTTCCATTCCGGCAACGAAACAGAGCCCGCCGGATGAGCTGGCGGTCGGCTATGGACAAGCGCCTCGCTCGCGCGATGCGCCATCACCAATCCCTCGAGCAGCGAATTGCTCGCGAGTCGATTTGCCCCATGCAACCCGGTACAGGCCACTTCGCCGATCGCATACAATCCCGGCAGACTGGTCGCGCCGTCGATCGTCGTCTTGAGACCTCCGCATTGATAGTGCGCCGCCGGCACGACCGGGATCGGATCCTTCGACATATCGATCCCGAACTTCAAACAGGTCTCATAAATGTGCGGGAACCGCTCCTGCAAGAACTCCCGCGGTTGCTGCGTAATGTCGAGGTAGACGCACTGCGCGCCGGTCCTTTTCATCTCGGCGTCGATCGCGCGCGCGACGATATCGCGCGGCGCGAGCGAACCGCGCGCGTCGACCTTCGCGACAAAATCCTCCCCTTTCGCGTTCCGCAAAATACCGCCCTCGCCGCGAACTGCTTCCGAGATTAGGAACGACGTTGCCTGTGGATGAAAGAGGCAGGTCGGATGAAATTGGATGAACTCCATATTGGCGATCACTGCCCCCGCGCGCCATCCCATCGCCACTCCATCGCCCGTCGCGATCGCCGGATTGGTTGTGTAGAGATAGACCTTCCCGCAGCCGCCCGTCGCGAGGACAAGCCGGTCGGTGCGGATAGTTTCCACCGTGCCGGAAATTTCATCGAGCACGTAGGCGCCGAGGCAATGATCCTCTGTCGCAAAACCAAGTTTCGCCGCTGTGATCAGATCGACCGCCATGTGATTTTCGAGCAGCTCAATCTTAGGCGACCCGCGCACCGCGCCGAGGAGCGTCGTCTCAATCTCATAACCGGTGAGATCGTGGACATGCAGGACGCGCCGCTTCGAGTGGCCGCCCTCGCGGCCGAGATCAAGCTCGCGGTGACCGGAAACATCCCGCTCGTCGAAATGCAGACCAAGCTCCATCAACTCGCGCACCCGCGCCGGCCCTTCCTTCACCACCGCCTCGACTGCGACCGGATCACATAATCCCGCCCCGGCGTCGAGCGTATCGCGGATGTGCAGCTCGAAAGAATCCTCGTCGCTCGTCACGCAAGCCACCCCGCCCTGCGCCCATGCCGTGCTCGAGTCAACGCCTTTGCGTTTTGTCACAATCGCAACTCGGCCATGCTGCGCGGCCTTGATCGCGAAGGTCAGACCGGCGATCCCGCTGCCGATGACGACAAAATCGAATTCTCTCATCCGAGGAGAATGTTATCGATCAGGCGTGTCTTGCCGAAATAAACGGCAACCGCCAGGAGCGAGCGCGGCTCGATTGTTAGGCGAGGATGCAGATCGTCCGCGCCGACGATCTCGGCGTAATCGATCCGGGCGAGGGGTGCCGACTCGATTTTCTCTCGCACCGCTCCGAGCACCTTGCGCGTCGAATTCTCTTCCGAAGCCGCCGCCTCGAGCAGCGCCGCGCGAATCACCGGCGCCTGGGCGCGCTCTTCCGCATTGAGATACTGATTTCGCGAACTGAGAGCGAGTCCATCCGGTTCCCGCACGATCGCGCCCGCCAGGATTTCAATCGGAAAATTGAGGTCGCGGACCATCCGCCTCACGATCGCGAGTTGTTGGAAATCCTTCTCGCCAAAAACTGCCGCGTCCGGTGCGAGAAGGTGAAATAATTTCGTCACTACGGTGACAACCCCGCGGAAGTGTCCGGGCCGCGAAGCGCCGCAGAGGCGTTCCGACAGCGCCGTTTCCTCGACGAAAGTCGAGCGATCGTCGAGATACATCTCGTTAGGCGCAGGCCGGAAGATGAAATCCACGCCTTCCGCACGACAAATCTTTTCGTCAGCCGCTTCCGGCCGCGGGTAGCGGGAAAAATCCGAGCCTGGTTCAAACTGTAACGGATTCACGAAGATGCTCACAACCACTTCACCTTCCTCACCCGCGCTCGCGCGCGCCTGCCGGATAAGCGAGATATGCCCTGCATGCAGAGCGCCCATTGTGGGCACAAGCAGGCGCCGCTTTTCGCTGCGCCGCGGAATCTCGCCGATCGTCGTGACGACTTTCATCCCTCTAACCAAATGGCTTGCCGTGCAAAAGGGAAGCGGCGATGCCCGAAGTTTTGCCAGCCGGCATCCCGCGCCAGTTGACCCAGTTCGCCAAACGAGAAGGCTCGGGCGGCCGACGCGCGCGCATCGTTCCGCGTCATCGGCTCTCGAAAAATCGTCGTGGTTAGCAGATCAACTCCGAGCGTGGCGAGCCATCCGCGTCGCAAATCCGCCACCAGCACCTTTCTTCTGGAGAGAGTGCGGCAACGCCGCAGCAACCTGACCGCGGCCGCTTCCTCAAAGTGATGCAGCGCGAGGGAAAACAGGATGATGTCGTATCCTTCCGCCCCGAAATAGTGAATGTCCGCACAGTGATAAGCGATCTCGGGATAATCGACGCTCAGCTCGCGCGCGATCGCGATGGTGGATTCCTGGAAATCCACTGCGTCCACTTCCAGCCGGGCGCCTTTCCGGCGAGCGAAATCGACCGCCAGCCGCGGGATGTCACCGGAACCGGTCGCGAGATCGAGCACACGCAAGCGGTCGTTAGGCTGAATCCAGCGATGGAGAAAATGCCGGACGAGCCGATAGCTTCCGAAGTAGCGATTGAGCCTGCGCAGATTTCGCAGGTCCGAGGCCAGCTCTTCTGAGAATGGCTGCGGCCGATCCATCCACTCCGGATCTGTCGGATCGAAGCGTCGCTTCAAAGCCGATTCAGGTGAGAAATTTCTGCCACTCGGCTGGCAACTGCGACGTCTCCACTTCGCTCGCGATTCGGCCTTCGGCGGCAGGATCGAACGAGATGCTCGTTCCGTAGACCATGATCAAATCTTCCGAGCCTTCGACGCGCAGCGCGTGCGCCACTCCCGCCGGAATCACAATCGCGACGTTGTTAGGCCCGCGATGGTTCTCGCCCTCGACGAAGCAGCGCATGGTCCGCGCCGGCATCCCGGCCCGCACTTCGCGCAGGATTATCTCGACCCGGCCCTGGACGAAAAACATCACGTCCCATTGCTCTTCCTCGTAGCGGCGAAGCGCGAAATTAGCGGGCTCCGCGACAAAGAGCCGCTGAAACCACTCTTTAGGCGAAGTTCCCGCTGGAATGCTCGGCGGATGGACATGGAAGCCCTTGGCGGTCTGCGCAAACATCCGCGCCGCCGCCCATTGCCGCGGCCAGAGCCCGATCCGCGCGAGCGGCCCCTCCTCGCACCTAACGAGCTCACCGAATGACCCGCGATGCCTCTGCGGATGGATCGTCCGTGCAAAAACTTCGACACCCGGGATCCACGCCTCCGCCAGGTCCGCCGCCTCGCGATCCATCGTCGCGATCTGCCCGGCGTCGACACCGGCCTCGGCGATCTGTGCGGCAAGCGAGCACGGCCTGTAGTCGCGCATCACCAGCTGCGCCCGCGCCTCCCGGCTCAACCCCTGCCACCGCTCATCGTGCTTCTTCATCGTGGTAAAGATAACGGTCAAGTGCCTAACGAGAAGTCGGCATGATCGCGCGAGAGGTTTGGATTGTAAAACGGATCTCGCGCGACTAAGTCCGGCCAACGCTCCAGGAGCACTTTCGCTTCGCTCGGTTCCACGCTCGCACGCCGGGTCGCGGATTCGTCATGGTAGAGCTTGGCGAAGGGCGTGTAGACGATCTGATAACCGGCTCGGCGCATTTTCAAGCAAAGATCCACGTCATTGAAGATGACCGGCAGATGCTCCTCATCAAATCCGCCGACCTCCAGGAAAACTTCCCGTCGCGTGAGCAGGCAGGCCGCGGTGACCGCGCTATAATTCCGCGTCACTTGCAGCTGCCGGCAAACGCCCGGGTCTTCCGCGGGAAAACCGTAGAAGGCGTGCTTCACCATCCCGCGCAGCCCGAGCACGACCCCGGCGTGCTGGATCGTTCCATCGCGCCTGACGAGTCGCGCGCCGACCGCGCCCACTTCCGGCCGTTGCACATGCTCGGCCATCGCGGTCAGCCAATCGCTCTCGATCGCTTCGGTGTCGTTATTCAGGAAAAGAATCCAGGGCGCATCGGTTTGCTCGACTGCGAAATTATTCATCGCGGAATAATTAAATGGCCCGGAATAACGCAGAATTCGGTGCGGAAGGTTCTCGAAATAGACGCGCGCTTCCTCCGTATCGCTGTCGTTGTCGATGATGATGATCTCGTAGTTTTCGTAGGCGGTTTTTGCGACCACGCTCTCGACGCAGCGACGGAGCAGATCGGTCCGGTCGCGGGTTGGGATGAGGATCGCGATTTTTCGCGCGCGGAGGAGATGCCGCCGAATCCGGAAACCGTGGGTGCGCCAATCGATCGCGACATGGCCGGGTTCGTTCTGACGCACGAGGTGATCGGTCAATCCGCGTCGCGCCGCCTCGAGCGCGTCGGGCTTAGAACGGATATTCGTTGCGGTGGATCCGGCGCTGCGCCGCCAGTGATAAAGAATGCGCGGGATGTGATGGATCTGATTCGTGTGCGAGATGACGCGCAGAAAGAGGTCGTAATCCTGGGCAAAATCGTATTCCGAGCGAAAGCCGCCGAGCTTCTGGACTAACGAACGACGAATGGTGGTGAAATGGCAGACATAGTTATAGGAAAGAAAAAAATCCGGAGACCAGTCGGGCTTAAAGAGCGGCGCGGCGAGGCCATCCTCGGTGAGCTTGTCTTCATCCGTGTAAACCAGGTCGGCCTCGGGATGTTCCCGCAGGAGCTGCACAGTGCAAAAGACCGCGTCCGGCTCGAGCAGGTCGTCGTGATCGAGAAGTGCGATCCAGTCGCCGCGCGCATTCTCCAGCGCCACATTTGAGGCCGCGGAGATCCCGCTCTTCTGCGGGAGGCGGAAGACGCGGAGCCGCGGGTCGCGTTGCTCGGCCTTTGCGAGGAAATCGAGGGTATCCTGGTTCGTGGACGCGTCGTCGACCAGGAGCAACTCCCAGTTTTCATAAATCTGTTCCTCGACCGAGATGATCGCTTCGCGCAGCCAGCGGCGGGGCGTGTCATGCACCGGCGTGATGATGCTGATCATCGGCTGGAGCGAAAGCTTCCTCGCTTCCTGCCGCAACGCCTCGGCCTCGGCGGGCTGCACCCGATGGGTTTCAAACCATTTCTGGTATTCGTTAGGCGCAGCGTTCGCGCTGCCGTTACCGAGGGCCGGCCAGCGTTTCCGCACCTCGCGCAGGAGTTTCTGCGGCAGCCGATACGGCGCGAGAATCACCTGTCCGACTTTGCGTTCGGGCGATTTTCGCAGCGCCTGCTTCTCCGCTTTCAACTGTTTCAAGTCGCGTCGCGCTTCCTTCAGCTTCAGCACCTTCTCCTCGAGCTGCGCGATGTGGCGATCGGCCACTTCCAATTCCGAGAGCCGGGTGCGCAGCCGCCGCTGCAAGGAAAGCAGCTGCGTGTTCAGCCGCGCGAAGCCGGTTTCCGCCGCCTGCACGAGCGAAGCGGCGTCGCTAGGCGCGGCGCGCCGCAACCGGATCGCACCGGATTCGATCTCGGCGACATCCGATTCGTAATCCGGAAAAAAGCCGAGCGCTCCGAGCTCCGCGACCAGTTGGGGCCGGCGTTTAGGGCCAGTCGCGCTCGTCGCCGGGAGCAGGACAAGATCCTCCGCGATGCGGACCAGGAGGCCGACGTCATCTGTCGTCTCAGAGACGGCCGGATAAAACCAAAGGGTGAGATCGAAGGGTGGAGCGCTACCATTTTGCGAGAAGGCAGCGAGCGCTGCGAGGTCGACGCAAACCGTGACTTGGGCGCTCTCACGTCGCCAGAGCTCGGAATATTCCGCCGGCTCACGCCCGACCACGAGGAGTCGAGCGCCCGGAAATCGTCGCGCGATTAGCCGCGCGTAGTCTGCCTGGACAGTCTGGATCGGGCGCGGCTGCACGAGGGGCACATTATATTGATTGCGGGCGCTCGCAGGCAAATTTACGATCTTCGCGAACCCCCCGGACCGGCGGATCTGCATGGTCGATTTTTGCGTTTACCTTCTCTATC
>DASXDC010000188.1:0-4869 GCA_036490855.1 Chthoniobacterales bacterium | reverse complement strand
ATCCCGATCTCCTTCATCGCAGCGACAACGAGCGGGTTGAGAGCGCCAGGCTCGAGTCCGGCGCTTTCTGCCTCGAATTTCTCGCCACAGATTTCGTTCAGCCACGCCTCGGCCATCTGGCTGCGAGCGCTGTTGTGGATGCAGACAAACAGAATGCGATCTTTCATCGTCGTTAGGCAATCGACTCGCTGCAAGCGCCAGGCACGTTCGCAAAAGCCAATCCGCCTCTCCGCAATCCTGCAGAGATTTCGGTAGGATTTCCAGCCTGCATAGTCGTTAGGCCAAGAGATCAGTTCAAACGGCGCGACGGCGCAGCTCCTCCTCAGCTCGATGCCAAGATAAAGAATAAAGCTGGGCGATTTCTAGAGCCGCTCGACCCGATGGGCGATGATGATCGGCTGCGATTCCCAAGTGGTGTAGTAATCCGGATAGAAGCCCGGCCCGCGCAGACCGTAGAAGCCCGGACCCATCGCATAAGCCGGTCCGAAACCGTAGAAGCCGAATCCGGTTCCATAAAACCCAGTCGGATATCCACCGAGAAATTCACGCCGGGTAAAGACCCGTACTACCCCGACGATCCGGACGCGCTCGCCGGACCGAAGCCGCGGCACGTTGCGTTCTGGCCCGCGCGCCAGCACCCGCAGATCGGTCTGGAGAAATCCTTCCGGGCCGACCGTGAAGGAGCCGCGGCTGTAGACATTGTTCACTGTCCCGATGATGGAGACCTGCTGGCCGACGTGACGCTCCGGATGATTGATGATGTCGGTGCCGGTCGCGCCCAGTTGCGGCGATGGCTCCTGATTCAAGGCGCAGGAAGCGAAGATGAATGTGGCGAACGCGAGCGCTGACCAGCGGGAAAAAGGAAATCTGTTTTGCATGAAAGTTTTTTCCTTCTTTGATCGCACGCGGCGCGATCGGCAGATGTGAGGAAGACCGAAGCATCGTGTCAGGGAGGCCCGCGGGTGACCGGCTCGGAAAGTTTTTAAAGCGGGATTTCGCGCAAACGAAGGGCGTTCGCGATCACCGAGACCGAGCTCAGGCTCATGGCCGCGCCGGCGATGATCGGGCTGAGGAGAAGGCCGAACCACGGATACAAAATCCCGGCGGCTATCGGCACCCCTAACGAATTGTAAACGAAAGCGAAAAAAAGGTTCTGCCGGATATTTCGCATCGTGGCGCGGCTTAACCGAATCGCCTTTTCGATTCCGCGCAGATCTCCGCTCAAGAGAGTGATGCCGGCGCTTTCCATCGCCACATCGGTCCCGGTGCCCATCGCAATCCCGACGTCGGCCGCGGCCAGCGCAGGCGCGTCGTTAATTCCGTCGCCGGCCATCGCAACCACTCCGCCGGTTTCGCGGAGCCGGCGGACGCGCTCGTTTTTGTGCTCCGGTTCGACGCCGGCTTCGACCTCGTCGATCCCGAGCTGCGAAGCCACGCGGCGCGCAGTCCGTTCGTTGTCACCGGTCAGCATGATGATTTTCAGTCCGAGTTGATGCAGTTGCGCAATTGCGCCCGGCGTCGAGTCCTTGATCGGATCGGCGACTGCGATCAACCCGGCGGCCTGGCCGTCGAGGGCAACGAAGACGACGCCATTACCCTCTTCCTGCGAACTGGCGGCGCGGCTTTCCAATTGCTCAACCCCGTTTGCATTTTGCTCGCGCAGGAACTGCGGCTTGCCGACAAGGACGCGACGACCGTTGACCATCCCGCGCACGCCGCCGCCGGTGGTCGATTGGAAATCGCTCACCTCCTCGGCATTCAAACCTCGTTCCTGCGCCGCCCGCACGAGGGCGGCGGCAAGCGGATGTTCACTTTGACTTTCGACCGCGGCGGCAAGCGCGAGCAACTCTTCCTCATCAAAGCCGTCGTTAGGCAGAATCTGCCTCACGGCTGGCTTGCCCTCCGTCAGCGTCCCGGTTTTGTCGACCACCAGGGTTCGCACTTTTCCCATCAGCTCGATCGATTCGGCCTTCTTGATCAAAACGCCGACCTGCGCGCCGCGGCCGATGCTGACCATGATCGACATCGGCGTCGCGAGCCCGAGGGCGCAGGGACAGGCGATGATCAAAACGGCGACCGCGTTCACGATCGCGTAGGCGAGCCGCGGCTGCGGACCGAGGCTGAGCCAAAGGACAAAAGTGATGCTGGCCGCAGTTATCACCGCCGGGACGAACCAGCCCGCCACTTTGTCGGCCAAACCCTGGATTGGCGCCCGGCTTCGTTGCGCCTGCGCGACCATTTCGACGATCTGGGAGAGCACCGTTTCGCTCCCGACGCGCTCCGCTTCAATCAGAATGCTGCCGGTTTGATTAACGGTCCCTCCCGTCACTGAATCGCCGGTTTTCTTCTCCACCGGGATCGGTTCGCCGGTGATCATCGACTCATCGATACTCGTTAGGCCATCCCGCACCCGGCCATCAACCGGCACCTTCTCGCCCGGGCGCACGCGCACCTGATCGCCCTCTCGAACCTGATCGAGAGAGATGTCCATTTCCTCACCATCGCGCTCGACGCGGGCCGTCTTGGGCGCAAGGTCGAGCAAAGCGCGGATGGCGCTTCCCGTCCGGCTCCGGGCGCGGAGCTCGAGCATTTGGCCTAACAAGATCAGCACGGTGATCATGGCGGCCGCTTCGAAATAGATCCCGATTTTCCCCGCAGCGGCGAAGGCGGGCGGGAAGATTTGCGGCAGGAGCATCACGACCGCGCTGTAAAGATAAGCTGCCCCGACCCCGAGCGAGATGAGGGTAAACATGTTGAGCGCGCGATGCGTGAGCGAACGCCAGCCGCGGAGGAAAAACGGCCACCCCGCCCAGAGAACGACGGGCGTGCTGAGACCGAATTGCAGCCAGCGGGAGAAATCGCGCTGCAACCAGACGGGAGCGCGCGGGATCATGTGTCCCATCGCGAGGAAAAAGACCGGCAGGGCGAGCGCAAGCCCGATCCAAAAACGGCGCGTCATCTCGCGCAGCTCGGTGTTTTCTTCCTCGGCTCCGTCGGCAACTGCGGTCTTGGGCTCGAGCGCCATGCCGCAGATTGGGCAATCGCCGGGATGATCCTGCTCGATCTCGGGATGCATCGGGCAGGTGTAAATGGTGCTGGTGCGGAAGGAGGGATTCCGCTCCAGGGCCATGCCGCACTTCGGGCAATTTCCCGGCTCGTCACTCTCCACTCCCTCGCACATCGGGCAGAAATACTTCTTCGCGCCGCGGCGCGTTTTCGTTTCTGCAGCGCCAGCGGGCTCGTCCTGACAGCAGGAAGATCTTTCGTCACGTTTGTCCGCGCTTCGCCTAACGAACTTGTCGCGGCAATGAATCGAGCAGAAATAGAACCGCCCGCTCTCCCGCTCGACCGTCGCCGCCGCACTGCGCGGATCAACCTTCATCCCGCAGATCGGATCGATGGCTGTTTCTTCGGTCGATTTCATTTTCCAGCGCCGGAAATCGCGCTGTCCGCAATTTAACGGGGTCCGCGGCAGATTTCGCCCGCAGATTTTTTTCGCTCCACGAACTCGGTTGGCCTAACGATAAGACACCCGTCCCCGCGTCACATCTTTTCCTTTATCCCGCTGCGCAGGAGCCACCAGTTGACCGGATAGGAGGTGAGAAAGCCAACCAGCATCGCAATTTGCATCATGAACCAGAAGACCGGATTCGTTTTCTCGATCTCATGACCGAAGATGAGAAAGGTCGCGATCGCCATCCAGCCGTACATCCCGACCTGCCAGGCGGTCAGGGAAAGGAAATCCGCCTTGGCCGCTGCGAGCAGGCCTTCGCCTAACGACAACCCGCGCATCGGCGCGATGGTGAAGAACTGAAAGATGATCCCGAAGGCGAGGGCGACGAAGTAATCGATCGTCCAGGCGCCGAAGATTTTCATCCCGAAAAGGATGAGGGGGAAAAAGAAAAGCGTCCACTCCGCGACCAGGTCGGCCAGGCTGCAACCGGCGCCGCAATGGCTTGTGCCGAGCGCGACCATTTGCCAGAAGGCCTTCTTTTTTCCCGGCGGATCCTCCCCGCGCGCCTTCGCTTCCTGCACCGCACGGCGGGTCGAGAGCCGGCCGACGGTGAAGTAACTCCAGAGCGCGAGCGGCCCGGCGTAGAGGGCGTTGATTGGCCAGACGAGATTCATAATCCACATCTGCTGGGGGTGACCAGCAAACAGGTCAATCGCGATGACCAACGCCGAAGCCACTCCGATGAGCAGAAAGATGATGGCGATGGTTTGGAGTGTCGGATTCATCCTGTGTCGAAGAGAGATCGTGTCCTGCGAAAGAATCGGCCGGAAGAAATCCAGAACCGGGAACAGGAACAATTTTGCCGAAGCATTCTCGTCGTTAGGGGGAAGTCGGCGGCGTCGCGCGTTGCAGTGCCGTGCGTAGTCTGGATGGGATCGGAGAAGCGGGATTCTCCTTCTGGAGCGCGGCGATTTCCGACTCCGCCTCGTCGATCAATCCGGCGCGCGCGTAGGCCAGGGCGAGGCCGAGATGTGATGGGCCGACTTCACTTTTCGTTCGCGCCAACTGAGCACTTTCAGTCTCGCTCAAGACGTGAAAGCGCGCCCCGGGGAGCGGCGGAGCGGGCGCGGTCGCGGAGACCGCGCCGCGTCTCATGCTGTTCACCTGCCAAAGATAATCTTCACCCCGGACGAGCGGCTTCATCGTCAGCCAATGGTCGTGGTCGTGCGGCAGGTAAACTTTGGCAAACGGCGTCTCTCCCTCCTTGGGCAGGATCGTTAGGCGGTAAGTCGTGGCCTTCTTGTCCAGCGTCCAGCGAAAAGTCGGTCGCGGTTCGTCGATCGCGGTTTGGACCGGACTCAACAGGTGAAAGCGCTCCTCCGATTTCTTCTTGCCCGTTAGGTTTTCCCGGCGGC
>DASXDC010000187.1:0-3413 GCA_036490855.1 Chthoniobacterales bacterium | reverse complement strand
GTGTAACCGCCGATGACAAATTCCTGCTCGTTAATGCACTTCAGCTTAATCCAGGCGCCGCTCCGCCGGCCCGCTTCGTAAAGGGAATCAACCCGCTTGCCGATGATTCCCTCAAGGCCGTGGCGCCGCACCGCGGAGAGGAGCCGCTCCGGGTCGTCTCCCAGCTCCCCGGAATAGCGAACCGGTTCGCTCATTCCGTCGCAGAGCTGGCGGAGGATTTTTTTGCGCATCGTTAGGGGAAGTCCGCTGAGTTTTTTCCCGTCGAGTTGCAGGAGATCGAAGACGTAATAGGCGAGGGGCGCGTCCTGTCCCTCCATCTCGCGGCCCTGCAGGAGTTGGAAGGAAGAGCGGCCTTCGTCATCGAGCGCAACGACTTCGCCGTCGATTACGCATTCTTCGCAGGGCAGGCTGGCGAGCGCCTGCGCGATCTCCGGGAACTTCTGCGTCAGGTCGTTTTCGTTGCGGGAAATCAGCTCCAATTTTCCGCCATCCTTCACCGTCAAAGTACGGAAGCCGTCAAACTTCAGCTCGTAAATCCACTCGCCCTGCGCCGGTGGAGTATCGACCAGATTCGGCTTCATCACGTCGACAAAGCGCGGCTTCCCGGCAGGAAGCGAATCCGGCAACGCGACGGCGCTAATTTCCGCCTTTGCCGCGGGCGAGACTTTTTTTTTAGACCCGCTCTCCTTTTTCGCGACGGCGCTTCGCACTCGGGAGCGTAAGCTTTTCTGCGCGTCGCCGTCGCCTTGGCGATGCGACTGCCATTCCGCGTCGCGATCTTTCGCGATCTTTTTCATCGTCCGGCCGGTCTTGGCCGATTCGTCGTCGCGCTTTTTGGAGATCGGCTTCACGTCGGCGTCGCTTTTCAAAAGCAGCCACTGATTTTTCTCGCTGTCGCTGCGGGTGCGGATCAAGGCCCAATCGCCTTTCAGTTTTTCCCCCTCGAGTATGAGATGCAGCCGGCCTTCCTTCAGCGCTTCGACGGGCTTCTCGCCATGGACATAATAATTACCGCGATCCCAGACCATGACGGTGCCGCCGCCGTAGCTGCCTTCCGGGATTACCCCCTCGAAATCTTCGTAATCGATCGGGTGATCCTCGACTTCCACGGCAAGATGTTTTTCGCCCCGCTTCCAAGGAATGCCTTTCGGCACCGCCCAAGACTTGAGGACGCCGTCCATCTCGAGCCGGAAATCATAATGGAGACGACTCGCATCGTGTTTCTGAATCACGAAACGCGAAGCGCCCACGACGCGCTTCGGGCGAGGCTTCTTCGCACCGCTCGGTTCGGAGGTGACAGAGAAATTCCGCTTCCGTTTGTACTCGGTCAGACCCATCTCTTGCTCACGCTTGCACCATTGAACGAAAACGCCACCGCGATCGCACGGATCGCGGTGGCGATGATTGTTTCGCCAGGGCCGGAGCTCGCCTAACGACGGGAACGCGAGCGGCTCGCGCTCGCTGGTTCCTCTTCGCCGGCTTCGTCGGCGTCTTCGTTCACGATCCCTTCGGCAATCTCCGTCAGCTTCTCGTCCGCGGCGCCTTCCTCATCCAGCGTCTGCTGAAGGAGGTCTTCCGCTTCATCTTCGCCGAGAATGGAAGCGAAGGTGCGTGCCGCGCCGTAGCCGGCCATTTCATAATGCTCGACCCGCTGTGCGGCCGCGATGATGCCGGCATCGATCACCGAGTCGAGGCCATCCTCCTGCATCATTTCGGCGCCTTCCTCGACCAGGCCCTTCATTGCCTTGCAGGTCTTGCCGCTCGGCTTCTCGCCCAGTTTGGTGAAGATCTCCTCGAGGCGCTCGACATGCGTTTGCGTTTCCTCGAGATGGCTTTCAAACGCTTCCTTTAGTTCCGAATTGGAAGCCTTCTTCGCCATCTTCGGCAACGCCTTTAGCAGCTGATTTTCGGCGTTGTAGAGATCGCGCATTTCTTCAATCCAGAGAGTTCGGAGTGAATCTAGTTTCATAAGTGTTTTGTCCTTTGTTTTGATTAACCTCGGGCTGCCTCACGGGCGGGCCCGGCCGGCAAATCTTTTCTTTAGAATTGCCGTGCAAAGTGAAAACGCGTCAAAGATCGCGACTGCGCGTATGGACGCCTCCTAGCTCGTCACCCCAAAAAAAACCTACCGGAATGAGATCGCCCTCAATCCCACGATTCAACCGTGACGAGCGTGCCCGGAGCGAGTTTTTCGCCACCCGCCACACGCAGCAATGCGTTTGACCGGCTGAGGCCAAAGAGGGCGTGCGATTCCTGCCGCCCGACTAGCTCGAAGTTGCCTTCACGCAGCCGCCCACGAAGATAATGCGGCCGGTCGCCATCATTAGTCACGGCCGTCGCCAGTCGCGCGAAAGTCTTGCGCAAGCCGAGCGCATCATCGGCCGCGCCACGCATTTTCAGCAGAGCAGGACGAACGAATTTCAGGAAGGTGACAAAAGCCGAGACAGGATTTCCCGGCAAACCGAAAACTGCGCAGCGGTCAGCGCGGCCGAAGAGAAACGGTTTTCCCGGTTTGATCGCCACCCGCCAAAGATCAATCCCGGTCCCGAGCGCGCGCAGGGCCGGCTTCACGAAATCATGATCGCCGACCGAAACGCCACCACTCACAATCAAGACGTCATGCTGGAGGCCGCGGCGAAAAATTTCCGTCATTCGCTCGAGATCATCGGGGGAATGCTCGACCATCGGCACTTTCGCACCCGCACCGATCGCCAGGGCGCGCAACATGAGCGCGTTGCTCTCGAAAATCTGACCCGGCTGCGGTTTTCCGCCGGGCGGGATGAGTTCGTCGCCGCTCGAGACAATCGCGACGCGCGGCGCTCCGCCGACCGCGACCTGCGCGATCCCCTGGGAAGCGAGGAGGGCCATCGTCTGGGCCGCGATTCCTTCTCCACGCGCCAGGATTTTTTGCCCGGTCGCGAGATCGGAACCTTTGTGCCTAACGAATTCGCCCGGCTCGACATCGCATCGCGCCACGATTGTTGATTCCTCGCGCGTCACGTCTTCCTGCATGATCACGGCGTCGGCCCCGCCCGGCAACGGTGCGCCGGTGAAGATGCGGATTGCTTCCCCGGCGCCCATCGTTAGGCCGTGGTCCGCTCCCGCCGCCTGTTCGCCGACGACGCGAAGGCGCGCTCCGTTTTTGCAGGAAGTCGCCTGCACCGCATAACCATCCATCGCCGAGTTGTCGAAAGCCGGAAGCGATCGCTCGGCCCGCAAATCAACGGCGGAAAATTGGCCTAACGAATCGAGAAGAGGCACGATTTCACCGGGCAGCGCCGCCACTTTTTCCAGGACGGCGGCGAGAGCGTCTGCTTCGCTCGTCATCGCACCACCTCCTCGCCCACCGCCGGACGGCCGTCGATGATGTCCGCCGCGATAAACGGTCGCTTTTGTTCTGGCGCGGCTCGCAA
>DASXDC010000186.1:0-3928 GCA_036490855.1 Chthoniobacterales bacterium | reverse complement strand
CGCGATTTCATTCGCGCGGTGGAATTGGATCCGCGCAACACGAATTCGTCCAACCTTCTCGGTGACACTTACGTTCTGCTGCGGCAATTCGACGACGCGATTGCGGTCGCCGATCGCAGTCTCGCGATCGGAGTGGACGTTCCAATCACCCGCCTGCGCCGCGACTTCGTCCGTTTCGCCGCCACCGGTGATGTGCGAATTCTGCGCAACGCGCTCGCACAGGCACCGGAAAAACTCGATGTCGGTGGCGGCGAAACACCGGTGCGCATCCTCGTCGCGCTGATCGATCGTGATGGCGCGGGAGCGGCGCGGACGCTGGCGGCGTCGCCTCGGGAGACGTTCCAGGAAGTCGACTTCAGCTTTTATTATCCGCGCGCCTGGTACGTGGCGATCATCGCGCGCGCGGCCGGCGATCAGGAAAAGATGGAATCCGCTTTTCATGCGGCCCGTCAAATCATGGAGCATCGCCTAACGACCAAGCCGGACGACCCACGAACCCTCGCGGTCCTGGCGCAGATCGACGCCGGCCTCGGACAAAAGGAGCAGGCGATCGCCGAGGGCCGCCGCGCGGTCGAGCTAATGCCATTGAGGCGCGACGCCTACGACGGCATGCTCGTGCTCCAGGGACTGGCGCAGGTTTATACCTGGACCGGTGAAACCGGGCAGGCACTCGCCCTCATTCGTCAGCTCATGACGATTCCCGGCTATCTCACGCCGGCCTACCTGAAGGTGGATCCGAGCTGGGATCCATTGCGGAGCGATCCGCACTTCCAGGAATTCCTGAAGTCGCTCAAGTAGCACGCGGCTAGAGGAGCGCGAGCTGAGTCGCGTCCGGCAATTCGACCGGCGCGAAGCGGACCCCGACGCCTAACAATCGCACGCTCTTGCCCGTCCGCCCGAAAGCTTCCGCGAGCAGAGCCCGATATTCGCCTAACGATGGCGCGAGTCCGGCCCGCTCCACGGTCGTGCGGGTGAAATCGGCGAATTTCAGCTTCACGAAAATCTTCGTCACCGTCCGGGCCGCTTCCTTCTGCGCGAGGTCCGCCATCATCTCGGCGAAAAGTTCCTCCAGCCTTTCCTCGCAGGCCGCGAGGGTCTCGAGGTTGATCGAGAAAGTTTCCTCCGTGCTGAGCGATTTGCGCTCCCGATCCGGCTCGACCTCGCGCTCGTCGATTCCGCGGCAGAGATCGTAAAGCTCGGCCCCGAATTTCCCGAAGATGTTGAGCAGTTGCAGGCGGCTGAAACGCTGCAGCTCGCCGCAGGTCGTGATCCCGCGCTGCTGCAGTTTCTGCTCCGTCACGGCGCCGATCCCCCAGATCTTGCGCACCGGGAGCGCGGCCATGAATTCCGCCACGTCGTTAGGCGCGATCTCGCACTGGCCATTCGGTTTCTTCAGGTCGCTCGCGATCTTGGCCACGAGTTTGTTAGGCGCAATCCCGGCCGAGGCGGTCAGCTTCGTTTTCTGGAAAATGAGCTGCCGGATGACCCGGGCGAGCGCGCCGGGCGCGCCTGGATGCGCCGTGACGTCGAGATACGCTTCATCGAGCGAGAGTGGTTCGACCAGCGGCGTGAAACGATGCAGGATCCCGCGAATCACCGTCGACTCGCGCCGGTAAACATCGAAGCGCGTCGGGAGCACGATCAATTTCGGGCAGCGTTGCAGCGCCATGAAGGTCGGCATGGCGGAGCGCACGCCAAACTCGCGCGCTTCGTAATTGCAGGTCGTGAGGACGCCGCGCCGATCGCGCGCTCCGCCGACCCCGACCGGTTTGCCGCGCAGCTCCGGGCGATCGCGCACTTCGATCGCGGCATAGAAGCAATCCATGTCGAGATGAATGATGGCGCGCGACGCCGGCTGCCGTTCCATGGGCAAAGGCAACTCCAGACCGCGGTGGTTGCAACCGGCGATGGAAATTTCCAAGTGAATTGCGAATCCCTCCAAGGCGAAAGCAGCGGCTTGCACAGGATTTCCGCTCGCCCGGGAACAGCCTCGCCGCCACCCAGCCACGATATGGGTTAGGTATGACCGAAGAGACGAAAAATCCGGATCTGGAAATGTATCTCCAGGACCACTACGCCGGCGCAGTCGGAGCAATCGGATTGATTGAACACCTGCGCAAGGTGCATACGAATGACGACGAGCTCGAGAAATTCTTTTCCGCGCTCCAGGCGGAGATCGAGGCTGATCACCAGCAGTTGCACAACCTCATGACGACGCTCCGTTTCGAGCCGAGTAGCGTTCGCAATGCCGGAGCGTGGATGGCGGAAAAGTTCGGGCGGATGAAACTCGGGTTTGCGGAGGGCGAGGAAAACCTGCTCCGTTTGCTGCAGGCGCTGGAAACCATCTACGCCGGGATCACGGGCAAACGGCTGCTCTGGCGCGCGCTCCACGCGGCGCGGGATTCGTCACCGGTTTTGCGGGCAACGGATTTCTCGCTCCTCGAACAGCGCGCGATGGACCAGGCTGAGCGCGTGGAGAGCAAACGGCTTTCGGCGGCGCGCCGGGTGCTGGCGCCGGCTTGAGGATTGCCCCGCTTTCGTCGGTGATTGCTATTCGATTCGGAAAGGGCAGGCGTCGTCGAAGCGTGGCCGGCGCTGCTCGCGGTTAGCCTAACGAAAAGCGGAAAACAGCCGGAGCTGATCTGCACCTGATTTTGAATCTGCTATTTAGTGGGTCGCGCCCGCCGGAATCTGGAAGTTTTCGAGCAGTTCCTTGATCTCGTGCACGAAGTTGGCCGCACCGGCGCCGTTCACGACGCGATGATCGAAGGTGAGCGAAAGCGTGATCACTTCCACGCTCTTCGGCTGCTTCCCGTTAGGCAATAACTCAGCGTGCGCGCTGCCGACGAACAATGTCCCGACCGAAGGTGGGACGACGATGGGGGCTCCACTTCGCACGCCGAAGGCGCCGAGGCTGCTGATCACGACCGGCGCGTTCATCGCGTCGACTCGTCCGCCGCGCGTTGCTTCGACTGCTTGGTGATAACGCGTGACGAAATTCGGCCAGGCGAGCTGGTTCGCTTCCGCGATCACAGCGGTCGCGAGGCGGTCGCCGTCCAGCGCGACGGCGACACCGAGATCGAAGTTGTCGCTCTCGATAATGCGGTCGTCGTCGAGCATGAGGCGGCGGAAAGGCGCGTGTTTTTCCATCGCCCTAACGACCGCCCAGGCGACCATGACGGAAGGCGAAGGCGCGTTTTTCCCTTCGACTTTCTTCTCCGCTTCGCGCGCTTCGCGGATCGCGTCCCAGCGCGCGTCGATCTGTAAATTAGCGGGCACGACCCGGCCGAGCTTGCGCGTGATCGTGGCCGAAAGGGCCGGCTCGCGCGTGGCGCTCGGCTTCGCGTCCGTCTCCTCGCCGGCGGGCGATGTTTCGTGCCGCAACGGTTCGAGCTCGGTTTCCACCTGCTCCGGAATGGAGGCGCCCGCTTCGGTCAGGATGCTGCCGAGTTCCTGCCCGATCTCGACCGTGTCGTCGACCTTCGTCGTCCATTCGCCCATCGTGCCGGCGAAGGAGGATTCGATCGGGTACACCGCCTTGTCCGTTTCGACTTCGCAAAGGGCGTCATCGAGATCGATGCGGTCGCCTGGATTTTTCAAAAGCGCGACCACCTTGGCCGAGCGAATGCCTTCGCCCATGATCGGGACGACGATTTTCTGCGTGCCACCGGTGGAGGGACGGGCGTGTCGCGCGCTGGATTGGGAGGCCCCGGCCGGTTTCTCTGCTGGCGCCGGTTTGCCTTCTGCGGCCGACTCGACCGCCGCGACACGTTGCCGCGCGACCGCCACCGAGTGTTCGATTGCCCTAACGATCCGCTCGACATCGGGGAGCGCGGCGTACTCGTAAATCGGATTGTAGCCGATCATGACGTTGCCTTTGCTGACCAGGACCGGCGGGCTGATCATCGCGTCCCACAATTCCGATTGC
>DASXDC010000185.1:0-1744 GCA_036490855.1 Chthoniobacterales bacterium | reverse complement strand
GTAACGAGCTGGCCAGCGTCGGCACTATCTCCACCAGTTGCGGCACGGTGGAGAGCAGCATGATCGACCCGACCGATGCGCACCGTTTCATCGTTAACCTGCGCCAGGTCACCTGCAACGCCGAGGACGTGACTGTGACATTAAACAACGTCACCGACACACAATCGAATACCCTCAGTGCGGTCGACACAGTCATGGGTCTCCTGCTCGGGGACGTGGACGGTGACGGGTCCGTGACCAATGCCGATTTTACTATCGAGAAAGCCGATCAAGGTCAGACGGCGAATTCGACTAACTTCCGCGCCGATATCGACGCCAGCGGGACGATCGATCGGCGCGACGCCACAACCGTCAAGCAACACATCGGTACCTCGCTCTAGATACTTGAGATCGCTCGGCCCCCGCGAGCGATTGGAATTGACCTGGGCGGTGCTTCGGCGCGCTCAGGTTTTTTCTTCTCGGAGTCGAGCAGGCGGCTGTTTGCCGCCGTGCCCGCGTTTCCTAGATTGCCCTCATGCGCATCGATAAGTTCACCCAAAAAATGCAGGAGGCGGTCCAGGCTTCGCAGGATCTCGCCTCCGAGTTCAACCAGCAGGAGATCACGAACGAGCATTTCCTGCTCGCCCTTCTCGACCAGACAGATGGGATCACGCGCCCGCTGCTCGAGAAGATGGGCGTTCCGGCTGATAGCCTCCGCGACCAACTGCGGTCTGCGCTCCAGAAATTGCCGCGCATCAGCGGCGCGGATGTCGAGCAGCGCCTCGGAAACGACCTCCGCAGCGTGCTCGACGGCGCGGAGAAGGAGATGGCGAAACTGAAGGACGAGTTCGTCAGCGCCGAGCATTATCTGCTCGCCCTAACAAACGCGAAAGTCCCCACCGCGCGCCTCCTCGAAGGGCTCGGCGTGAGCCGCGACAAATTGATGCAGGCCCTGCAGCAGGTGCGAGGTTCGCAGCGCGTGACCGATCAAAATCCCGAGGGGAAATATCAGACGCTGGAGAAGTACGGGCAGGACCTCACCCAGCGCGCCCGCGCGGGAAAAATCGATCCCGTCATCGGACGCGACAACGAAATTCGCCGCGTCATGCAAGTCCTTTCGCGACGGACGAAAAACAATCCGGTTCTGATCGGCGAGCCGGGTGTGGGCAAGACCGCGATCGTGGAAGGCCTCGCCCGCCGCATCATTTCCGGCGACGTGCCGGAGTCGCTCAAGAACAAGCGGCTGATCGCGATGGATATCGGCGCGATGGTGGCGGGCGCGAAGTTTCGCGGCGAATTCGAGGACCGGCTGAAAGCGTTCCTGAAAGAAGTAACCGACTCGCAGGGCCAGGTTATTTTGTTCATCGACGAGCTGCACACGATCGTCGGCGCCGGCGCGGCGGAAGGTTCGGTCGACGCATCGAATTTGCTCAAGCCGCAACTTGCGCGCGGCGAGTTGCGCACGATCGGCGCAACGACGCTGAACGAGTACCGCAAATACATCGAGAAAGACGCGGCGTTGGAGCGGCGTTTCCAGCCGGTGATGGTGGACGAGCCGACAGTCGAGGACACTATCGCGATCCTGCGCGGGTTGAAGGAACGCTATGAAGTGCATCACGGCGTCCGGATCCGCGACGCGGCGCTGGTCGCGGCGGCGGTTCTTTCCCATCGCTACATCAGCGATCGTTTTCTGCCTGATAAAGCGGTCGATCTGGTCGACGAAGCCGCGTCGCGTTTGAAGATCGAGCTCGATTCGATGCCGACA
>DASXDC010000184.1:0-11311 GCA_036490855.1 Chthoniobacterales bacterium | reverse complement strand
GATTCGCGACTCCTTTGGGACGCGGCGGAAAAGAGAGAGTGATGAGCGAAAAGAACGAGCCCGATCTTTCCGAGCAACGCCGCACGAGCGCGGTGCGCGCGAGCAAGAAAAGCAGTTGGTGGCCGGGCTGGATCTGGTCTGTGCCGCTGGCGGCGCTCGCGATCGGCGCCTGGCTCCTGGTGCGTTTCCTCACTCAGGGCGGAACGGACATCACGATCACATTTCCTGATGTGGCAGGGATCACGCCGGGCGACACCAGCATCGTCTATCGCGGGATGACGATCGGGAGCGTGGGCGGCGTAGCGTTGACGGATGACGGTCGCGCCGTCAAGGTGAGCGCGACGATCAAGGACGAGGCATCGAAATTCCTCAAGAGCGGGACGCTCTTCTGGCTGCGAGGCGCCAACCCGAGTCTGAGCAACTTGTCCTCGTTAGGCGCGATTCTTTCCGGGCCGACGATCGTGATGGAGCCGGGTCCGGGTAAATCGAGCAAGAGTTTTGCCGGGCTCAGTCGGAAGCCGGCGGTTCCGCTCGATCATGGCGCGCCGGTCTTTTTCAAGATGGCCTTTGATGGCACAGTCGGTGATCTGGCGGCGGGCGACCCGGTGACGTTGCGCGGCTTCCCTCTCGGCGAAGTAAAGGAGATCGGGTTTAACTACGACGTGAAGAGCGGCGCGATCGCAACGCCGGTAGAGGTGGCGCTTTACCCGGCGCTCTTTCATTTCCAAGGGAGAGGAGAGGCGGCGAGCGCGCGGGCATTGCGCTCGGCGCTCGCGCAACTGGTGACCGAAGGCTTGCGCGCGAATCTTACCCGTGAGCCCCCACTCATCGGCGGGTATCGCGTGACTCTCGAGATGGTGCCGGGCGCGCCGAAAGCGAGCCTGAATATTGCCGAGAATATACCGGAAATTCCAACCGCGCCGGCGGGCGGTCTCGATTCGATCGTCGGCCGGCTTAAGAACGTGCCGATCGACCAGATCGCGCAAAACGTGCTCGACGCCACCCATCAAATCGATCAGCTCGCTTCCTCACCGAAATTGAAGGAAAGCCTCGCGCGGCTCGACGCCTCCCTCGGTGAGATTCACCAAACGGTGAAAGACATCGGGCCAAAAGTCGACCAGTTGGTCCAGACGCTGCGCAGCACCGCGCAGGAACTCGACGCGACCGCAAGCTCAGCCGATCGGACCTTAGGCGGACCGGGGACGCAGAATGGCGTGCACGATACGCTGCGCGAAATCAAAGACGCAGCCCGGGCGGTGCGTTCGCTGGCCGATTATCTCGATCGCCATCCTGAAGCGCTGCTCTCGGGCAAACCATGAAAATGAAAGTGCGAAATCGCCTAACGAGCGCGGCTTTGGCTTTGATCCTGAGCGGCTGCGGATCGAGCCCCAAGACGCACTTTTACACCTTGAGCACGACACCGGCTGCGAGCGGTCAGCACTCAATTTCCTCTCCCGTGCAAGTAACGGCGGTCCACCTCCCGCCTTCGCTCGACCGGCGACAGATGGTGCGGATGACGGGTGCGAACAGCGTCGAAGTGAGCGAGGTCGATCGCTGGTCGGGCGCGTTTGATGAGATGATCCGCAATGTTCTCTCGCAAGATCTGGCGGTCCGTCTCTCCGCCGGGCGATTGATCTTTCCCGACGCACCACCTCTCCCGGGGACGAGAATGATCGTCGTGACTGTAGCGCAGTTTGGACCCACTGCGGACGGGGAAGTGCAGTTGCAGGGAAGCTGGGCGCTGCTAGGCGAGGCTTCCGGCAGGCCGATGCAGGAGCATAATTTTCTATTTAGGGCCGGACCCGCGCCCGACGCGGCCGCGACCGCCGCGGCGATGAGTCGCACCCTTGGCGAATTGGCGAGTGCGATCGCGCACAGACTCTAGGAGGGAAGACGCGGCGGCTTTCCAATTCGAAGATTCCGGTTTAGGTGCAGCACGATGAAAGCGATCCGGGTGGAAGAGTTCGGCGAGCCCGAAGTGATGAAACTCATCGAGGTCCCGCCGTTGGAACCGCGCTCCGACCAGGTGTTGGTGCGCATCTATGCGGTCGGAGTAAATCCGGTCGAGACTTACATCCGGGCCGGCACTTATCCGCGAAAGCCATCCCTGCCGTTCACACCCGGGAACGACGGGGCCGGTGTGATCGAGAAGGTGGGCGCGGGCGTAAAAAAATTCCGGGCGGGCGATCGCGTCTATCTGGCGGGATCGAGCAGCGGCACCTATGCGGAGTATGCGCTTTGCGATCTCAGCCAGCTCCATCGGTTGCCGGAGAAATCTTCCTTTGCCGAGGGTGCGGCGATGGGTACGCCCTATCCGACCGCCTATCGCGGTCTGCTGCAACGGGCGGGCGCTCAGCCTAACGAAACGGTTTTGATTCATGGCGCGAGCGGCGGAGTAGGGACGGCCGCGATTCAGTTGGCGCGCGCGCGAGGGATGCGGATTTTCGGCACCGCCGGCTCGGAGCGTGGGCGCAAGCTCGTGCTCGCACAAGGCGCGGACGAAGCGTTCGATCATCATGCGGATGATCACCCGGAGCAGATCAAGCGGGCGACTGAAGATCGTGGGGTGGATGTGATTCTCGAGATGCTGGCAAACGTGAATCTCGGCAAGGATCTGACGATGCTCGCACCGCGCGGGCGTGTGGTCGTGATCGGCAATCGCGGCCGGGTGGAAATCGATGCACGGGAAACGATGGCGCGCGATGCCGATATTCGCGGGATGGTGTTGCCGAATACGCCACCGGCGGAACTGGCGGCGATCCACGCTGCGCTCGTGGCCGGCCTCGAAAATGGAACGCTCCGTCCGGTGATCGGCAGGGAGCTGCCCCTCGCGCAGGCGGCGGAAGCCCATCGCGCAGTTCTCGGTTCCGGCTCGCACGGGAAGATCGTGCTCGTTCCCTAGCGACTCGAAGGCAAACGCTCTTCTCTATTTGATCTCGGGTTTGCCCTGGATGTGAAGCTGCGGTTTTCCCGTGCGCTCGTTCACACTCAGGATCTCCGGCTGGTCCTTCGCCGCCCCGTTAGGCAGAACTCCCATCATCGCGCCGAAGAGACACCCGAGCAGAACGCCGATGGCAAATCCGATGATCGCAGTCCGCCGCACACCGGCCGTCTGCAAATCCCAGAAGCGATTGGGAAATTTGAAGAGCTTGCCCGGGCGTCGGCGCGCCCTGCGCGGATGTCCCGTCACTCGTGTCGTGATTCTCGGCATGACCGGGAAGGAAACGGGAAAAGGCGACGCCCGCAAATTGAAACGACGTGGCTGCGCTTCTCGCCTAACGACGGCCCCTCCCGGAAGAGCGAACAGCCTGACCGGCTGCCACTAAACAGCGTGTCGATTTTATTTGGCGCCGTCCTGGACCGATAATTCCCAGCGGTAACCATCAGGATCATGCACCCACAGGCCCAGGTGCGGCGAGCCCGGGGACTCAGGCCCGATCTCGTTGCCCGGATCTTCCAGGTCAGCGTCGATGTTCTGGAGGTGCTTAAGGGCTTTTCGCAGAGCCGTCATGTTTGGGAGATGAAAAGACATGTGGCCGATTGTTTCCGGTGCGGGTTTCCCTTTGTGGAGAGCGATCGTGATGCTGTCATTGCCGATCGCAACGCCGTCTTCGAACTCGAATTGTTCCTCGAGACCAAGAGCGCGCTCGAACCACTTCGCGCTCTTCCCCGGATCCCGCACCGACAATCCAAAATGTCCAACCGGACCGAGAGTAAATGGAGCACTCATATCTAAAGGGAAATCGCCATCGGGAGGGAATCCGGATGGGGTTTTGAAATCAAGCGGCCCGGGTGCGGATTATCTCCGACGAATGCTTCAGTCATTTTGATCGCGGAGCGTCTGGAGCCGAGTGCTAGGTCTTTATTTTTCTTTAGCGTCCTCCTCGAAGGCGGCTTTCAGTTCAGCTTTGGCCTTCTTCAGAATTGCGAGCCGCCCCGGAGAAAGATTTTTACCGGCGCGGTTGATGTAGAAGCTGAGCATCGATGTGGCCGATTGGCGCGGAGTGCTTTTGCGTCGCCTGCTTTTCTCGGCTGATCGCTTGAGCGAGAGCGCAATCTTGCGCGGGCTCCGCGACTCAAAAATATGCGGCTCCAGATCGAGCGCGTCGCTTTCCTGCGTGACCTTGGATGACCAACGGTGACTGCTCGTTTCCTTCTTCGCGGACGTTTTCCTGCGGGCGTTTTTCCGATCGTGCTTCGCGGTTTTCTTTTTCATCTCAGGGGGATTCGCCTTTCCTTTCGCTCTCAGCTGTTTCTCGAGACGAATCTCGAATCAGCCGAACGGAAGCAGAGCGAAGATTCCAGCGATCGAATCTAACGCCTCAGCGGTCGATGCGACCTCGATCATCACAGCCTTGTCTCGATCGCGGACGGCGTCCAGCATTGCGAGATGTATCGGGCGATTGGGACTGCGCCGCGGGACGCCGGCTGGCCCAGTCGCGGGGTGAGAAACATGCTGCTCGCGACCCTCGCTTTCGCAACGATGAACGTCTTCGTAAAGCAGCTTGGACGTATTCCAGCGATGGAAACTGTCTTCTTTCGCTGCCTCGTTTCTGGACTCATCTGCGGAGTCGAGGTGAGCCGGCGGCAGCTTGATTGGAAAGGAAACAATCACTCGCTCCTGATCGCGCGCGGCACCTTTGGCACGCTCGCGCTCTTCACTTTTTTCATCACTCTGCAGCATATGCATCTCGCGACCGCGGTGACGATTCAGTACCTTTCCCCGATCTTCACCGCCCTCATCGGCGTCTTCGTTTTGCACGAATTCGTCCCGGTACGGCAGTGGCTTTTCTACGGTGTCGCTTTCGTCGGTGTCTTCGTCATCAAGGGCTTTGACTCGCGCGTTTCACTTTTCTATCTGCTCATTGGTGTCGTCTCCGCGATCAGCTCCGGCATGGCTTATAACCTCGTCCGCCGCTTGCGGGAACGGGAAGAGCCGATCGTGGTTGTGCTTCACTTCCAGCTCGTTGGCATCGTCGTCGGCCTCGTCTTTATTTGTCTCGACTGGCAGACGCCCTTGCCGTGGGAATGGTTTTGCCTTCTGATGTGCGGCGTTCTCACCCAACTGGGCCAGACTTGCCTGACGAAATCACTTCAATCCGAGCGCATCGCGCAGGTGGCAGTGTTGAACTATATCGGCCTCGCTTACGCACTGATCTTTGGGATCACCATCTTCGGTGAGCGTTACAGTAGCCAGACGATCGTCGGAATCTCACTCGTAGTCGTCGGTGTCGTCCTCGCAGTCCTCTTTGGAAAGCCGAAGCCGCCTGAAGTTATCGAGGAAACCGAAACGGCCGTCGTCTGAGTCTGAGTGAGTTTTCGATCAGCGTCAGTCCAGAGTCACTTCCTTTAATCAAATGAATAAGAACGATCAAAAAGCATCGGACGAGCGCGCGCTCGCGCGGCATATTTTTCCCAGTTCAGGAACGATGTTTGGGATCTGTGTCACTCTGGTCGGATTGGTCAAGGTGGCCGAGGCTCACATCGGGCCGAGCCACGTGGATGAATATCTTGGTCTGACCTCGTCGCTCTTTCTCATCAGCGCTCTCGGCTCCTATCTCGCTATCCGGCACATGGACCGTCCGAAATTCGCTCGTCGATGCGAGTTGATCGCCGACAAGTTTTTTCTCCTGGGACTGATCAGCATCGTCACGATCTCAATCTGCTTTGCTTACGAAGTGATCTAGTCTCACCCCACTCGGCCGGCGGGAAATGTTTTCCGCGCCTGGCCCGCGTGGGAATTCCTCCGGACAGGATCGTTTCATCTCTACCGCCAGTCGTGCACCCGGAAACGTTTCACTATTCATGAGCTCGACTTCTGAAATTCCCTATCGCGATCTGGGCCGCACCGGGGAGCGCGTCTCGTGCCTCGGGGTGGGGGGTTGGCATCTCGCCTTGCCCGATGTGGAGGAGAAATTGGCGATCCGCATCGTGCGCACAGCGGTCGATCGCGGAATCAACTTCATGGATAACTCCTGGGACTACAACGAGGGCGAAAGTGAGCGGCGCCTCGGCCGGGCATTGCGCGACGGCTATCGCGAGAAGGTTTTCGTGATGACGAAAATCGATGGGCGCACAAAAAAGGAAGCCGCCCGGCAGATCGAGGAATCGCTCCAGCGTCTCCAGGTCGACTGCATCGATCTGGTGCAACATCACGAGGTGATTCGCTTTGATGACGCGCATCGCGTTTTCGATCCCGAAGGAGCGAACGCCGCCCTGCTCGAGGCACGCGACGCGGGCAAGCTGCGCTTTATCGGTTTTACCGGACACAAAGATCCGCAGGTCCATCTGCACATGCTCTCCGTCGCGCGCGAGAACGGCTTCCGCTTCGATACCGTGCAGATGCCGATCAATCTGATGGACGCGCATTACCGCAGCTTTGGCCGGCTGGTCGTGCCGGAGCTGGTCCGCGATGGGATCGGCGTGCTCGGGATGAAGTCGATCGGGAACGGGATCATCTTGAAATCGAAAACGGTGACCGCGGTGGAATGCCTTCGCTTTGCCTTGAATGAGCCAACCTCCGTCGTCATCACCGGGATCGACAGCATGGAGATTCTCGACCAGGCTTGCGCCGTCGCGCGCGACTTTGAACCCATGAGCACCCAGGAGCGCGACGCACTTCTCGCGAAGACGAAGGAGGCGGCGGCGAAAGGCGAGTATGAGCTTTTCAAGACCCGCTCCATCTTCGACTCGACCGCTCAGAATCCGCAGTGGCTCGGCGAAGAGCCGGAGCGAATCAGCGATCTCATGCCGGTGTAGGACGTGCGCGCCTCTTGGCAATTGCGCCTGGTTTCGGCCGCGCTCCCGCTGGGTCCGGGGATTCCACGACTCGAGAGCTTGGCTTCCTTCTCCCACAGGTGATGGAGGAATTTCGACGCCGAAACCGCACTTCTCGTTAGGCGAATCAAGCGCTTGGATTGCACTCGCCAGAAGGCAATCGAACCGGTTGAATCTCTCGATGAGATATCAGCGCCCGTTCTTCTGGCCGCCGCCCAGCCATCCCCGGCAATTGACAATTCGTCAGGCGAGGGAACCACTCGCAGCAGCGAAGCGATGAGCCGCGATTTCGAAGAACTGGATTTCCGCCCGACCGCGTTGGGCGAGCTGAGCCTGCGCCGCCGCCGAGTGTTGTCGTTAGGCGGGATGGAGATCTTCGAGGTCAAGCTGGGCGAAGCGTTCCTCATGTCGAGTCTCTTTCATGAGGTGGAAGAGGCGCTGGCTCATCTTGCTCTCGGCGAGTTGAAGGACAAATCATGGGATGTGGTCGTCGGAGGTCTCGGGCTCGGCTATACCGCGGCCGCCGCTCTCGAGCACGGTGAGGTGGCCTCGCTCCTGATCGTGGATGCCTTGCCGGCGGTGATCGAATGGCATCAGCGCGGCCTCGTCCCGCTGGGCGCGAAGCTGATCGGCGATCGCCGCTGCCGGATGGTACCGGCGGATTTTTTCGCGAGCGCACGTTCGGTGGAAGGCTTCGATCCGGAACATCCCGGCCGGCTCTTTCACGCCGTCCTGCTCGACATCGATCATTCGCCGCGTCATCTGCTCCACCCCGCGAACGCGGAGTTCTATCAACCTGACGGCCTCCGATCGTTAGGCGCGCATTTGCGCCCGGGCGGCGTTTTCGCCCTCTGGTCGGACGACGCTCCGGACGACGAATTCCTCGATGCGCTTGGGACTGTCTTCGACTCAGCCCGGGCCCACATCGTTCGTTTCCCGAACCCGCTCCTCGATGGCACTTCCGAGAGTACCGTCTACGTCGCCATCAAGGCCGGCCCCGCCTAACGAGAAGAGGTTCGTTCTTTGGCAGGCCTCTTCCGTTCCAGGAAAACCAGCGCGATTCCGCCGACGACGGCGACGGCGGCGAGGGTGAAACGCCGGGTGAGTGGTTCGCCAAGGAGCAGAATGCCGCCGCTCGCTGCCAGCACCGGCACGCTTAGTTGCACGCTCGCAGCGCTCGCGGCTTTCAAGCCGGGAAGCGCGCTGTACCAGATTACGTAGCCGCAGCCGGAGGCGATCGCGCCGGAAAGAATCGCATACCCCGCTCCGGAGAAATCGAGCCGCGCGGCCGGAAAGAGAACGAGGCTGAGGGCGAGCGCCATCGGCACCGCGCGAAAAAAATTTCCCGCGGTCGCGGCCGCAGGACGAGCGGCTTCCCTTCCGCGCAGTGAATAGATGCCCCAGGCCGCTCCGGCAGCGAGCATCAGGATCGAGCCGGCAAGCGGCGGAGCGGAAATCCCCGGGAGGAGGAGCGCAACGAGCCCGCCCAGCGCGATCGTTAGGCCGAGCAGTTGCAGCGCGCGCAGTGGCTCTCCTTTGTGCAATCCCCAGAGGATCATGGTCGCCTGGACCGCGCCGAAAAGGAGAAGCGCGCCGGTCCCGGCGGAAAGCGTGCGGTAGGCAAAAGAGAAAGCCGCGGCGTAAGCGAAAAGCGCGAGCGCGGATCGCCAGTTGCCTGCATTCTTGGTCTTCTTCCGGCGCAGCCTAACGATAAGCCAGAGTGCGATCGCGCCGGAAAGAATCCGCAGCAATGTGAAATTCGCGGGATCGATCCTCGTCGTCTTGAGCGCGGCACGGCAGAGGAGAGAGTTGGCCGCGAAAGCGACCATCGCGAGGGCGGTGAGAAGGAAAATGCGTCCGAAATTCACGATGCACCTGGTCTCGCCCGATCGTCGTCAGCTCGCTGCCTTCGCTCTCGCGGGCAGGATTTTGTTCACCAAGGCGTTGGTCGCTTTTTCGAGGAGCGCGCCCCATAAGCTCACGATCGTTAGGGTGGCGAGCGCGATGAGGAGAAACATCCAAATCGGCTGCTCGCGAATCCGGAGCCCGAGCCAGATGACATAGGGATGATGCACGAGGTAAATCCCGTAGGAGAACGCGCCGACGAAGGCGAAAACTTTCGCCGGCGTCGGGAAGCGCGCGATCATTCCGGCCAGCCCAACGAGGACGAGAAAGCAACAGCCGCCGGTCGCGAAATCGACAAAAACGTAGGGCGTAAGTCCGTGATAAAGGAGGAGCGCCGCCGGATATAAGACGACGCCGGCGACGAATCCCGCTCCGCCGAGCAGAAAACGCTCGAGTCGTTCACCGGCCCGGCCGTTCCACATGCCTAACGACATCCCGAGCGCGAACTCCGGCAGGCGACAGATGGCGAAGCCGCCCTGCACCCACATCCCGTTCTGCGGATAAACCACCAGCATCAGATAGCGGACAAAAAATCCCAGGGCGCAGGCGCCGACGAGAAATTTGGCGGGGCCGAGCTTGCGCGCCGCCCAGAAGAGGAGGGGAAAGAGCGCGTAGAATTGGATGAGCATGGTGAAGTACCACCAGGCCGCGTTGAGATAATAAAAATTGTTCTCGATATCGATGAAGCGCAGCCCGAGCAGGCTGAGAAAAATGCGACCGTCGATCTTTTCGAAACGGGCGGTGAAGGGCGAGATGAGATAGACGAGATGCGCCATCCAATACATCGGATAAAGCCGGAAGAGCCGCGCCCGATACCATTCGCCCCAGGAAAGGCCGCCTCTTTCCGCGCGGCGGACGGTCGATTGCATCAGCGCCCAACCGCTCAGGATGATAAAAACACCGACGGCATGAAATCCGAGGCCGGAGATTTTCACCCAGGCGACGCCGAGGAAAGTCGTTAGGCCGGCGGCGAAACTGCTCCAGTCCGGCGGCGGGAGGGCGCCATGCTCGAAGTAGGTGCGAAAAAAATGAAAGTAAACGACGACGAGAATGGCGAGGCCTTTGGCGACATCGAGCCAGAGCAGTCGCTTCATCGTGTTCGGTTAACAGGGCGGCCGGCGGTTTGAAAGAGCGAAGTGCGACAGCTGATCGCGGCGCTGCCGGAACGCACCCGAACTTTCCTCCCTCCGCGCCTTTGTTTAAGCTGCCACCATGAGTGCGACCGAATCTCTCGTCATCCCGCCGAAGCGGGACGATCACTGGAAATTTCTGCGCGACGTCATCGTCTTTCAGCTCAAGATGCTGCTCGATAACCTGCGCGATTTCGCGCTCATGCCGGTCTCGCTTCTGGCGGCCGCGATCGATCTCATCTTCAAGGGCGAACGCCAGGGCTCGCTTTTCTATCAGGTGCTGCGTTGGGGCGCGCACAGCGAGGAAGTAATCGATGTTTATAGCGCAATCGAGCGGCCGACGGTGAATCCGAGCTACACGATCGATGCCGTCATCGCGCGGCTCGAGGGCGTGCTGGTGCGCGAATGCGAGAAAGGCGGAACGGCCACCAGCATCAAGACCGCGATGGATCGCGCGATCAATCAGATCCAGATCGAGACGAGCGGCCCGCGCGACCGCGCCAAGGAAGCAGTCACGCGGGTGGCGGAAAAGCTCCGTGGCGGACTCAACGCCGCGCCTCCGCCGCCACCGCCTAACGACGCTAGTCCCTAGTCGAGCAACTCGACCGGATCGCCTTGCCTAACGAGGCCCTCCACCAGGACGGCGCCGTAGATTCCGATATTGCCGCCATGTCTTTGCGCGATCGTCTTCAGGATCGCCGGATCTTTCTCGCCCGTTGCCGGATCGAGCACAACGATCGCGCAACGCGGATCGAGCTCCAGAATCGCGAAGGTCGCTCTCTCGCCGATCCGAAGCGAGCGGCCGACGAAGCCATCCTCGGCGAAGCCGTTTGAGTCGAGGAGGTCGAGGTGAATGTTGGAGCGGAAGCGAAGTTTATCGACCGGCGCGCCCCTCTCGGCGGCGAGCTGCGCGATCGATTGCAGGCTGATGATCGAGATTGGGCGGCAATCCGTTAGGGCGCGTTCCGAACGAAGCAGACTGAGCTGATGTCTCGCGTCGATCCCGTCGCGCAACAGCTCGAGCAACGCTGGATCTTCGATCGCGAGTCGCTCGCCCGCCGGCGTCTCGACGTCGAGCGCCAGATCCGCCGGATCGCCATAGATCGGCGTCGCGCCCGGCGGAAGATTTTCCGCCTCGACGAGATTGGGCGGCGCGATCGATTTCGCCGGCTCGCGAAAGCGCGGCTGGAAACTCAACATCCGGTGCTGCTCACGCGCAGTCAGGAACGGAAACGATTTGCGGCCGCCCGCGTCGTGGATGGCGTAGAGGCGATCGCAATAAATCCCGGCGAAACCAGCGAAGACGGCGGGCAGCTCTTCGCCGCGCATGCTTTTCACCGGATAACGCCAAAGGCTCTCGACTGTTCCAATCCGACTCATGGCGGGCGCGAGTATCCGTCGCGCGGGCCGGGCCTGTAAAGCGAAACGAACCAGCCTAACGAGCCGGCTTGCGGCTGGTCTCCAGCAAGTGATCGCGCAGCTCGCGCGCCGCGCGCGAA